>CAJWIC010000044.1 GCA_913040905.1 uncultured Synechococcus sp.
TTCTGGCCCTCCACAGGAGCAACGCGACGATCGGCGGAGCGGACCTGTGTGAACATCTGCACTCTTGAGCGATGTGAAGAACCTTACGGCGACTTGCCGCAGGGGCGCGAGGATTTCTGATTGGGAGTTACAAGAGTGGCCCCATAGGCTTTGGGGACCCGCATCACTTCGATGACCCCTTCCATTCCTGTTGTCGTGGCTGGTGCCCTCGGCCGCATGGGCGCTGAAGTGATCAAAGCTGTGGTCGGGGCCACGGATTGCACGCTGGTGGGGGCCGTCGACAACACCCCGGGCAAGGAAGGTTGCGATATCGGACTCGAGCTGGGACTGGGCGAACTGGAGGTGGCGATCACGGCAGATTTCGAAGGCTGTCTCTGTGCTGTGAGCCAGTCGGTTCGTGATTCCGACAGCGGCGCCGTCTTGGTGGATTTCACGCACCCATCGGTGGTGTATGAGCACACTCGAGCGGCCATCGCCTATGGCGTTCATCCGGTGATCGGAACCACAGGCCTCTCCCCGGAGCAGCTCAGTGATCTGAGTCAGTTCTCTGCCAAGGCCTCCATCGGTGGCGCCGTGATTCCGAACTTTTCAGTGGGCATGGTGCTGCTGCAGCAGGCAGCAGCAGCAGCGGCGCGCTTTTACAACCACGCTGAACTCACGGAACTGCATCACAACCGCAAGGCGGATGCCCCCAGCGGCACCTGCATCAAAACCGCCGAGCTGATGGAGGAGCTCGGCAAAAGTTTCAACCCTTCCGAGGTGGATGAGCACGAATCGCTGGAGGGCTCCCGAGGGGGACGTCGTGAAAGCGGGCTTCGACTCCATTCCCTGCGGCTCCCCGGCCTGGTCGCTCATCAGGAGGTGATGTTCGGTGCCCCCGGAGAGACCTACACCCTCCGCCACGACACGATTGACCGTTCCGCCTATATGCCTGGAGTTCTGCTGACTGTGCGCAAGGTTCGATCGCTCCAGTCATTGGTTTACGGCCTTGAACGGCTGATCTGACGCCCCCATCCATGCTGATCCCCCTCAGACCCGGTGAGCTGCAACGCCTGATCCCTGCCGTAGCCACGGGCAATCAGTTCAGAGCCTCCCTTGGATCCCCGCAACAAGTGCTGCAGCGGTTGATGATTGCTGCCATCGGCGGGGTGATCACCTTTCTGATCTACAACCAGGCGCAGCTCGGCAGCCGCTGGGGTCCCGTCTGGCTGGTGATCAGCGTGGTGTTTTTTCTCTACGTGTTGTGGGGCCCAATCGTTGAAGCAGGCCAGCGCAACGCCACTCTGCGCCGCTACCCGGCAGCCGCTCTGTTCGAAGGGGAAATAGCGGACGTCGACACCCGCGAACGGGTCGAAGCTCGCCATGAGCAAGCGGACAGTCGTGGACAGCTGGAACTGGTGGAAAACCGACGCACCTGGATGCTTCTTGATCTCGAGGACGAGGACGGCTATCTGGGTCGCCTGGCCTTCCCCATGGAGAAACGGCATCAGTCGATTCGACGTGGAACGGTTATTCGCTGTCTTGTTCTGAGTGAGCGCAAGGACTTCTCCCGCATCAGCGCCTTCAGTGATGCCTGGCTGCCCGGACTGCGGATGTGGGCCGGTGAGTACCCGTTCCTGCTGCGACCGGCCTTTGAAGAACTGTGCCAACGTCGTTTTGGACGAGGAGGCCAAAAGCCACGCCGCCAGGAAAACATTTCTTAAAACTGGTTTACAATGCGTAGCAATTGATCGACGACGTCATGGCTCAGTCCCCTTCAACCGATGCGCAGGTGATTCGCGGCGCAACCGTGACAACTGAAGATGGTGGTCGTTTGAATGCCTTCGCCTCTGAGCCACGCATGCAGGTCGTGGAAGCCGAGCAGGGCTGGGGCTTTCACGAACGGGCTGAAAAGCTGAATGGCCGCATGGCCATGCTGGGTTTCATCGCGTTGCTGGCCACAGAAATTGCCCTTGGTGGAGAAGCCTTCACCCACGGCCTGCTGGGTCTGGGCTGACCCTCACAACTCAGCTCCTGAGTTGGCCACACTCGTTGAATGGCCACGTCTTCAACAACCGTCCACATCCGGGGAGCTGGACCGACCGGCTCCCTTGCTGCAATCGCTCTGGCCTCCAAGGGTTTCAGCGTCGTTCTGAATGACCCGCTCTCCCGCGAGGAGTTGCTGAATCGGAGCCGCGCCTATGCCATTACCCATTCCAGCCGGCGTCTTTTGACGGGATTGAACCTGTGGAACGTTTTATTGAAGGACTTGATCCCCTTCCACTCGCTTGACCTGAGAGATTCGGCTAGTGGCGGACAGGTGTTGTTCGGCTTGAGTGACCTCCGGGGGTCGAACCGTCGTTCTGAAGCGATCGGGTGGATCCTCGACCATCACCCCCTGATGGAACTCCTGCTGAATCGACTCCAGCAAAGCGACAACGTCGATCTGCATCTTGGTTCTCCAGCCCCACAGCCCAATTCCAACGATCTGATCGTGGCTGCGGATGGACCCCGATCCACCACCCGCTTGCAATGGGGGATCCGATGCTGGACCTTCCGCTATCGCCAGGGATGTCTCACCTCGAAGGTGGCATTAAGGGGAGTGCAACCGGGCATGGCCTACGAGCTGTTCCGATCGGAGGGCCCACTCGCAATCCTGCCTCTCGGCGAAGGGGTTTTTCAGGTGGTTTGGAGTGCCCCCTGGAGCCAATGCCAGCGGCGCGCAGACCTTGCCACGCCGCAATTTCTGGATGAGTTGGCCAGCGTGCTTCCTGCAGGGATTGAGCCGGATCTGCTGCTCGACAGCCCCCGCGCCTTTCCTCAGCACTGGTCGTTGGCAAGGCGTCTCAGCCGCGGCAGAGGCGTGCTAATCGGGGAAGCCGGCCATCGCTGCCATCCGGTGGGTGGTCAGGGTCTGAATCTCTGCTGGCGCGACGTCACAACCCTCATGAACCTCGCTCAGCGTGGCGGCATCAGTGGGCGTCTGGCCCGTCGCTATGGACAAAAGCGCTGGGCTGATCTGTTGATGGTGGGATTGGCAACCGATCTCCTGGTCAGGATGTTTTCCAACCAGCACGGTTGGTTGCTTCCCTTCAGACGTGTCGGCCTCGAGGCCATGGCCCGGAATGGCTGGTTGCGCCGCATCAGCCTGCGTGCCATGACCGATGGTCCAACCCAACTGCTGAGACCATTGGCAGACTGAAGCCATCAGGACTTCTCCCATGGTGGTCTGCAGCCATCCACAACCTGCGGCATCGAAGGACCTTCAGGACTTTCTGATCGGTCGCATTGGACTGAGCAGCAATGCAATGAACCTTGGACTCCGCCAGGCGGAACTGGAACAGGCCCCCCTACCCATCGTCCTCTGGAGCTTCGGGTTGCTCAACCTGGAGCAACTTCAGCAGGTCCTGGACTGGCAGGACAGTCAGGCATAGCGAATCAACGACGCAGCAGGCACATCGCCTGGCAGAGCAGAACGCCCCGCGAGGGTTTCAAGCTCGATCACAAACGCGAATCCCACCAGTTGCCCGCCGGCCTCGCGAACCAACGCACCAGCGGCAGCTGCAGTTCCACCCGTGGCCAGCAGATCGTCAACCACCAGCACCCTCGGATTTCCGCTTAGAGCATCACTCTGAATTTCGAGTCGATCGCTGCCGTACTCCAGGGCGTAATCCACGCCGATCACGGTGCCAGGAAGTTTTCCTGGTTTGCGCACGGGAACAAACCCGAGGGACCGCTTCAATGCCAGTGGAGTGCCAACGATGAAGCCCCTGGATTCAATGCCGACGATGAGATCCGGCTGCACCGCATCACAGATCTCCCCAAGACGCCGAATCAGCTCATCCATGGCTGCGGGATTGCGCAGCAGAGGATTGATGTCACGAAACAGAATGCCTGGCTTGGGGAAATCCGGGATTGACCGGATATGGGTCTGTAAATCCAAGAACTGCTGACGAATGGGCTCAACCCCTGGCATCATCGCAGCCATGACCGAAGCTCCATCCCAGAGTGGTGTTCGCCTCAGCCGACGAGGCGTTGAACAACTCGATCTTCTGCTCCTCACCGCAGAAGCCCTCGATCTCAACGGTGGCGAGGCCATGCTTTGGACCAGCCATCAATTAGGGCTTCAAGAGCAGTTCCCCAATCGCGTTGAGCTTTGGAAGCGGCGTTGCCACAACCCCCTGCGACGCATCACCCGACGGGATCAGCTGGATCCCACCGATGCGGAATCGCTGATCGCCCTGGTCTGCGCCATGGCCGACAGGCTTTACCCGATGCTGCATCAGCTGCTGTCCAGCCGTGAGCCTGAGCAACTGACCCAGCAGCGCTGGGAACTCCTGCGAGAGCGTCTGGGGGATCTCATCGAGGAGCGGATGAATCTTCGGCGCGGTGCCGTGCTGCGACTGCTGGATCCGGCCACCAATGCACCAACTCACCACCGACTGGTCAGCACTCTGGCCCTGGTAGCAGGCCCCGGTGGCATCAATCGACTTCGCGCCTTCCTCTTGGATCCCACTCCCTGAACAGCCATGCTCAAAACCGTTCACCGCTATGAACAGACGGCCGCTCGCCTGGTAGTGGAGGGCTACCCGGATCGATCGGATGGCCAGGAGGGGGACACCATCGGCATCCTCTCGGCTTGGAGGCTTCAACTGGTGGGTGCCCCGGATCTCGAGGGCACCCGCGATCACCTTGAAGCACTGATGGCTGCGGTGATGCCGTATGCCCGTCATCAGCTGTCCGGCATCGGTGGTCGATTCGGAACCGACCAGGGCTTTGTCGGCATCGAAGCAGTGGGTGGCAAACACCAGCTCCAGCTGCGCAGCAGTCGCGAGGGGGTCAAGCCCTTGCATCTCCTCCTGGATGATGCGGATCTGGCCGATCTTGTGCGCTGTCTCGATCGTCTGCGCCTTGATGACAAGGTCAAGCTGCAGTGGACCTATCCAGAGGATCGACCGCTGGCTCGCAAGGAGCTGGTGGAACGGATCCCGCTGCAACGCCGATTGGGACCAGCGGCACTCGGCAGCCTGCTGCTGAGCCTCTCTGCAGCGATTGCCCTGCTGCTGCCGCTGCCACCACGGCCGGGAACAACCACCAGCGTTGACGTCAACGAACCAGGGTCCAGAATCATCAATGAGACGAAGTGATCTGAAGACATATGGGCGCCAGCTGGTCCGACCTGAGGCGACGAGTCGCCCGCATCGGAGCGTCCCTTGACGTGGTGGTTCGCAGTGATCCGGAAGTTTGCGGGCTGAGCGGATCGGGCTATCACCTCACCCTCCACCACAGCGGCTACGGGGACTGCACAGTCGGCAATCTCACCTTGATCGACTGTCCGAACGAATTGGTGCTGATCGAGTTCGAGCGTTGGATGCGTGGGGCTGGAACCAACCTTGTTCCATGACCAGACTCAACCGCTCTGCGCAGCGTCGCGTCTTCCGACGGAAACGCAGGATCCCCGTAGGGATGGTGATTCGTCAGTTGATCGTCATTCTTCTGTTGCTGTCCGGCGGCATCGGCATCGTTGTTCTGCTCCAGCGATTGCCCGAGCAGGTGGACCTGATGGTGCTGGTCAGCCAGGCGATTTCCGACCTCATCAGTGGCATCCAACTCCTGCTCAACTCCATGGTCGGCCTTGGGGGAGTCGTGCTGGTTGCCGCATTGGTGATGCTGGCAGGAGTCCTGATGCTCGCTGGGCTATGGCGCTTGCTCAGACTACTGAGAATGTTGTTGTTTCCATCCCGATCTCAAGCTCACCGTTGACGTGGTGCCAGGGAACGCTGCAGATCCCAGAGTTCCTCAAGGGTTACATGGCCATCACCATTCCGATCAAGGCCATCGAAATGCTCCTCGATCCAGGGGAGTCTTGAAGCTTCCTCTCGGTTGAGCCGCCGGTCTGAATTGCCATCTGCCCAGCGAAACCGGCTCGTCAAACGTTGCCCTCGCACCGTGTCCTGCCGGGACCTCACATCCTCCAGGAGCAGAAAGTTACGCCCAGCCTTGCGTTTCAGCTGGCGCAGCAGAGCTGGACGACCATTCAATTCCTGACGTTCAAGTCTGCCGTTGCCATCGGCATCCAGCCGCAGAAACAACGACTCCATACGCTGGTTGTAGACCCGCATCGCCCCCTGCTCGGGCCTGGGCCAGACCACCCCAGGAACCAGTAACAGGTTCAAGGATGCAACAGCGATCAGGACTGGAACCTTCATCGATCTCAGCCTATGGAGCTTTGAGGACCTTGCCGATGACCAGGAGATGTCCAGCAGCACGGAAGCTGTGACTGGATGCGCCTGAACCGGGACGCCACCAGAAGTGCTGCATACCATCCAGGGAGATGGTTCCATGTATGTCGAAGACATCAATGGTCTGGGTTGTGGATGACGACCCGGAGCTGCGCAAGATGGTGGGGACCTACCTGATCGACCAGGGCTATGACGTGCGCTGCCTCTGCGATGTCAAGCAGTTGGAAGCTCGTCTGGAATGCCAGCGACCGGACTTGCTGGTTCTTGATGTGATGCTGCCCGGCGATGACGGCCTGACGGCGTTGCGCAGACTCCGGGATGCCGGCGATGACCTGCCCGTGGTGATGCTGACGGCGCGGGGGGAAGCGGTGGATCGCATCATCGGATTGGAGCAGGGCGCCGATGACTATCTGGGCAAGCCCTTCCTCCCGCGTGAACTGACCGCTCGGATCGATGCTGTGCTTCGGCGGCGCATGGCCCTGCCCGCAGGCACGCCTCTTCAGGATGGAGAGGAGGTGAGTTTCGGCGAGTACGTCCTGGACCTGTCCTCCCGAACCCTGATGAAGGCCGGCAGACAGGAAATGATCACCAGCGGGGAATTCAGCCTGCTGCTGGCCTTCGTACAACATCCCCACCGTCCCTTATCCAGGGAGCGACTGATCGAGCTGGCCAGGGGCCCGGGCAGTGACACCGACAGCCGCAGCATGGATGTGCAGGTGTCCAGGGTTCGCAAGCTGGTGGAGCCCGATCCAACCCGTCCGCGCTACATCCAGACGGTCTGGGGCTATGGCTACGTCTTCGTCCCGGACGGAACTCCCCGCTCTCGCTGAGATGACCCGTCTGGTCTTTTGGAGGCCGCTGGTGCTTCAGATCAGCGCCTGGAGCTCCCTGCTGCTCGGCAGCTGGTTGTTGTGTCTGATGCTGATGCAGCTGCTGTTCGGACGGGAGCTGACTCGACTTCAGACCTTGCAACTGGGCCGGGATCTGGCACTGAACATCCGCCTGACAGAACTCACTCTTGAGCACTACCCACCAGCGCTGATCAAGGAATTCACGGGGTTGGATCTGGTGATTGCCGTCCAGCCCCCAGGACCTGAACAGAGGGAGAATTCAAACGATGATCGACTGCTGGAGTTGCAGAAGCAACTCTGCGAACGCCTGTCCCATTGCCCGATGCTGCTACCGGCAGACTCGGGCGAAGACCTAGAAGATCAGGGAAGCGGCCAGCAGATCTGGATCGAACTGATCTCACCGCTCGAGCCGGTCTGGCTGCGGAGCGAACTACCGAACCCACGCCGCTGGCCACCGGATCCCATGTTGATGGTGATCGCCCTTGTGGGGGCTGTGATTCTCACGGGTGTTGTTTATCTGCTCAAAGAGGTTGAACAACCTCTCCGTGGCTTGGAACGAGCCCTGGCCCGCGTCGGTGAAGGCGACGATCCTGCTGCCCTGCCAGCACAAGGTTCCCCCGAGGTGCAACGCATCACCCGACGGTTCAATGACATGGTGCAGCGCCTGGCTGCCAATCGTCGGGAGCGGGCAACGATGCTGGCCGGCATCGCCCATGACCTGAGAGCTCCGATCACACGACTGCAGTTCCGTCTGGCCTTGCCAACCCTGGACGCCGACGAGCGGGAACGATCTCGCCATGATCTGGAGTCCCTGGAACGCATCACCGGTCAGTTCCTGCTGTACGCCGGTGGCGGCGAGCGCGAGTCGCCGGTGCTTTGTCCGCTGGAGCGTTGGATCGCAGAAGTGGTGGCCAGCTATCCAAGCGAGCGACTGCGCCTTGAAGCGACAGCGGTTCAGGCCCGGATCCGTCCCATTGCCCTGGCCAGAGCTGTCAGCAACCTGATCGACAACGCTTTCACTTACGGCACACCACCGGTGGTGATCCGCCTTTTGAGAACAACGAACGGCATCAGCCTTGAAGTCTGGGATCAGGGATCAGGTGTTCCGAGCCAGGACTGGAGCCTTGCCCTGCAACCCTTCCAGAGGCTCGATGAAGCCCGAGGCCAGCAGGGCCATTGCGGACTTGGTCTCGCCATCGTGAACCACGTGATGCAGCACCACAACGGAACAGTGACCTTCCGGCGGAACAGCGGCAACCCAGGCCGTTTTGCAGTGGTGTTGAAGTTTCCTGCTGAGGGACTAGCCGACGCAGGATTGTTCAGAAATCATGATTCAGACGAACACCCTTAATGGAGCGCTGCCAAAAAGGTTGAAGACTTTTCAAGTCAATGAGCAAAAACCACAAGCACGACATGGCTGCGGTGCTGGATGCTCTTGATCACAGCGATGGTGACGTCGATCACCCTCAGGAGATCCTGGTGGAATTGCAGGAGGGTTTTTCCAGCGATCACATGCGCCTGGAGAAGAAGACCTACGAAAAAGAGTTGGCGAAGCTCCAATCCGAGCTCGTCAAGATGCAGTACTGGGTCAAGGCCACGGGATTCCGCATGATCATCCTTTTTGAAGGAAGGGATGCTGCCGGCAAAGGTGGTTCGATCAAACGCCTGACCGAACCGATGAATCCTCGGGGATGCCGCGTTGTTGCACTCGGCACTCCGTCGGATCAACAGAAGACCCAGTGGTATTTCCAGCGCTATGTGGAACATTTCCCCAGTGCAGGTGAAATCGTGGTTTTTGACCGCAGCTGGTACAACCGCGCCGGCGTTGAACGGGTGATGGGATTTGCCAGCGAGGAGCAGGTGGAGCAGTTCTACGTCGCCTGCCCACAGTTCGAGCGGATGTTGGTGCAGGACGGAATTTTATTGCTCAAGTACTGGTTCTCAATCAACGACGAAGAGCAGGAGAAGCGTTTCCAATCCAGGATTGACTGCGAGGAACGGCGCTGGAAAATGAGCCCAATGGACATTGAATCGCGAAACCGCTGGGTGGAGTATTCGAAGGCCAAGGACATCATGTTCTCCAAAACCCATATCCCTGAGGCCCCCTGGTTCACGGTTGAAGCTAACGACAAGCGTCGGGCACGCCTGAATTGCCTAC
>CAJWIC010000045.1 GCA_913040905.1 uncultured Synechococcus sp.
CCCATGAACTCCTCGGAGGTGTTCGTGAAGAAGCCAGCGATCTCCTCCTGTTTGGCGTAGCCGGTCACACCGATCACGAACTGCCGGAAGGCGTTATGGCTCACCCCCCGAGCCAGCGCCGAAAGGGAATCGATGGCCATCCGGGATGGCTTGAACTGACCGATCTCCGTTTTGATGATCTGCAGGTGATCCTCCAGACCGGTGGATTCGGGATAGGCGCAGATGATCTTGAGCTGACCGTCCTGCTCCATCTGCTCGAAGTCGATGCCCCAGCTGGTGCCGTTGCGGAGCAGCTGAGCACGGGACTCCTCATAGGCGAACAGGATCGCCCGCTCCTTGTTGCGGCAGGCGTCTTCGATGAATTTGGACACCAACAGGGTCTTGCCGGTACCGGTGGCACCGGTGGCCAGGATGATCGAATCCTTGAAGAAACCACCACCGCACATCTCGTCCAGCCGCGGTACGCCGGAACTCACCCGCACGTTGGATGAGCGCTGGGTCAGACGCATGGCCCCCAACGGGAAGATGCTGATGCCATGGGTGCCCATGGTGAAGGGGAATTCCCCCTTCATGTGCGTGGTGCCGCGCAGCTTGAGGATCTCCACCGTGCGGCGACGGCGCTCACCCTCCAGAACATTGCGCAGAATCACCACGTTGTCGGAAACGAATTCCTCAACGCCGTAGCGGGCAATCGGTCCGTACTCGTCGATGCGTTCTGTGGTCATCACCGTGGTGACGCCGATTTCCTTGAGTCGGGCAATCAACCGAAAAATCTCACGACGCACGACAAAGACAGCGTCGTACTGCTGGAACACCGCCGTGATCGAGTCGATCGCCACCCGCTTGGCCTTGTACTTGCGAATGGCGTAGTTGATTCGCTCGATCAGACCGGAGAGATCAAAACTTCCGGCCACGTCCTGTCCATCGGGATCCGGGGACGCATCAAGGATGAACAACTTGTCCTGCTCCACCATCTCCTGCAGGTTCCAGCCGAAGCTGGCGGCGTTGCGCAGGATGTCGAGCGGTGATTCCTCAAAGGTGACGAAGATCCCCGGCTCGTCGAACTGCTTGACGCCGTTGTGAAGGAAGTGCAGGGAGAACACCGTCTTGCCGGTGCCGGAGGTGCC
This sequence comes from uncultured Synechococcus sp., assembly GCA_913040905.1. The sequence goes on from CAJWIC010000045.1 coordinate 1,128, forward strand.
ACTGATCAGGGTGCTGCGACCGATCGGCAGGCCGCCCTGACACACATCATCAAAGCCCTCGATCCCTGTCGGGAGCTTTTGAACCTGCATCTGAGTCGGGCCGCTGGCGGGGGGGAACTGCATGGCGCAACACCTATGAAAGGACCGTAGGAAGGTCTGTCTTGAGGGAGAGAGTGTTCACCATCTCGCTTAAGAATCCGATGTTGAATCCGTCGATTCGATCTCGCTCTCCTCATCCACCGCATCGAGATAGGACGAGCTGAAGGCGTTGTCGGCCAGCTCGTCGTAGAGAAGATCGAGACCGATCAGCACGCGCTCGCGATCGGACAGATCGCCGATGATGCGTCGCACCGGTGGAGGCAGGATCTTGGAGAGGGTGGGAGTGGCCAGGATCTTGTCCTCCTCAGCCAGTTGGGGATTTTTGAGAACGTCGATCACCTTCAGGGCATAGACGCCGCGGAACTCGGTTTCGAGGATGTTGCGCAGCGTTTTGAGGGCCCGCATCGAATTCGGCGTGTTGCCGGCGACGTACAGCTTGAGGATGTAGGTCTTGCGTGGGCTCATGACGACTCCTCCTGGTCAACCGACCGATCTGCCTCCCGTCGGTGCCGGCCAGCAGCCAAGCCCGACAGGGGAATGTCCGGCGGGATCGAGCGCCGATACATCTCACACAGATGGGCCATCACATCGAGAAGCGCAAGGCGGTAATCCTGAAGAAATTCGCTTTTGTGACCTTCCAGCCGCAGCTGCTTCCAGAACTCATCGATCTGATCAACGTGAATTTCGACGGTTCTGGTGATCGGGAGATCAATGAAAAAGGCGGTGTTGACGAAACTCTCCAGCGCCTGGTTGGACGCTGCCGGATCACGGAAATAGCTGATCAGCAGATCGCGGTAGGTGCGCTGCAGCGACTCCAGAACCTCGCTCCGCTCCTCGGCGGGCAGGCTGCCGAGAAAACGGGAGGGATCGCGCTTGTAGAAGACACCGAGATACCCAAGCCGCTCCTGCAGGCGACGCGACAGCTTGTCCACGGATGCCAGTCCATCCCCGTCTCCCCGTCCATCGGCACGTCCCTGGCGCAGAAAGCGTGAGATGGCGGCATCAACGGTGTACCCGAGCTGAGCCAGTTGATCCTTGGCGAGATGCAACTCCTCGGAGTGGTAATCCACATGGCCCTTTACCTCACCCACCACCACGGCGGGGAACAGCAACCCTCTGCTGAGCAACTGTCCGCGCGTTGTGGCATCGAGAAGTTGCTGCTCCACCACCAGCGCGTCGATCTGCTCCTGCTGGGCCTCAAGGATCCCCACCAGATCAAGCTGCTCCCCCTCTTGGTCTGGCCCGCTCAGGTCGATGGAGTGGTAGCGCGATTGAGGTAACCACTGCCGGCAGGCATCCACCAACGCTGGTGTGGTGAGCAGCAAGGCGATCGTGAGGCCCGGCCTGGCCATCCGGCGGTCAGGAAATCAATGTTCCTGAATGTTGACGACGGGGACCTCGAGAGTCGAAGATCTTCGTTTGTTTTCCGATTGCGGATCAGGCTGAATCGGTTTCGGCCGAGCCTGACCGTGTCCCAACCCCCATGGCAGACACCAAAGCAGCCAAACCCAGCTCAGACGCTGCACCTTCGTCCGAGGCCTACGCCATCGTCGAAGCCTCCGGCACGCAGATGTGGGTCCAGGCCGACCGCTACTACGACGTGGATCGGATCCAGGCCGAGGTTGATGACACGATCAAGCTCGAAAACGTCCTGCTGGTGAAGGATTCCGAGGGCACCACCCTCGGACAGCCCTTCGTCAAGGACGCCACCGTGACCTTGAAGGTGATGGCTCACCGCCGTGGCCCCAAGGTGATCGTGTACAAGATGCGCCCGAAAAAGAAGACGCGGCGCAAGAATGGCCACAGACAGGAACTCACTCGGGTGATGGTTGAATCCATCGCCGTGGGCGGCAAGGCCATCAGCTGACCCTCCCGGTTCTCCCCTCACCGCCCCCTACTCATTTCCACCCATGGCTCATAAGAAAGGCACAGGCTCCACACGCAACGGTCGCGATTCCAACGCCAAGCGCCTTGGCGTGAAGGCCTACGGCGGCGAAACCGTCAGCGCCGGCTCCATTCTGATCCGCCAGCGCGGCACCTCGGTTCTGCCCGGCGTCAACGTCGGTATCGGCAAGGACGACACCCTGTTCGCCCTCACCGCTGGTGTGGTGAAGTTCGAGACCATCCGCCGCGGACTGCGCAACCGCAAACGCATCAACATCACTGCCGCTGTCTGACGTTCAGCGTCGCTGCCTCAAGCGGATCAGCCCCAGCGCCTGCAGGTGACTGGGGCTTTTTGAATCGCACCGCTCAGATCGGTCGATAGAGGCGGGCGGTGATCAGCAACGGGTGAAACACCTCAAGGAACTGCTCCTGCAGCGTGGTGAAGAACTGATCCACCAGCTTCGGATCATCGAAGTGGAAGGGATATTCGCCGTCATGCCCCTTGAAGAAGTACCAGTTCAGCAAGGCGGTGGCATCGGATGTCATGCGCTGATGGAATGCCAGCAGCTGGCTGGATGGATCCGGCAGATGCTCCAGCACGTCCAGGCAGACCACCGTGTCGAAACGCACCCCACCGGTGGACTCCAGATCCCGATGCACCGAGAGCTTCTCGGAGAGGCCAAGGGCGGCAGCCCGCTGCTGCACAAAGGCCCGGTTATGGGGGTTGAGGTCAACGAACCAGACGTGATCCACCTGGGGTAGCGCAGCCGCGGACAGGGCATGGGTGCCGATGCCACCGCCGAAATCCAGCACCTGTCCTCGGGCGGTCATTCCCTGCAGCCGCAAGGTATCGGCGATGTAATCAGCGCTGCTGAGGTGCCAGGCCGCCAGCTCCAGCAGGTGGCCCGTCCCCACCGTGTCTTCATAGAAGGTCGTGGCGTCTTCTGGCCGGAAGGCTCCCGGGTGCAGATCCGCCAGGTCATCGGTGCTGCTGGGCAGTCGCCGCTCCAACTCCTCTGCAGACAGATCCAGGTAGTGCTGCAGGTGCTGCTTCAGGTCCAGGCCGTCCCCCAGGAACGAGGACACATCCACCGCACGGCTGCTGCGGAGCTTGGGCATGGCGTCGATGGACCGTTGGGATGCAACAGTCTGGGGTCACGACGACCACACCCCTTGGACGGCCCCTTCGGCTTCGTGGTGATCGACAAACCCGCCGGGCTCACCTCCCATCGCTGCGTCAGCCGTCTGCGACGCTGCTACGGCCTTAAACGGGTGGGCCACGGCGGCACCCTGGACCCTGCGGTGACAGGGGTTCTGCCGATCGCCCTCGGCCCCGCCACCCGGTTGCTGCCCTACCTCCCCGGTGAGAAGACCTACCGGGGGGTGATCCAGCTGGGACGCGTCACCAGCAGCGACGACCTGGAGGGGGAGCTGCTGCGCCAGGCCCCCTGGCCCGATCTCCAGATCGAGGATCTGGAGATCGCCCTGAACCGGTTCCGCGGCCCGATCCAGCAACGCCCGCCCCAGGTGTCCGCCGTCCATGTAGATGGCGAGCGGGCCCATGCCCGCGCTCGCAGAGGGGAGCAGATGGACCTGCCGCCGCGGCCGGTGACCATCCACCGCCTGCAGCTGCTGCACTGGGATACCAGCCAGGGACAGCTGACCCTTGAAGTGCACTGCTCCGCTGGCACGTACATCCGCTCCCTCGCCCGCGATCTTGGCGAACAGCTGGGCTGCGGTGGCTGCCTGGCCCAACTGCGCCGCACCCAGGCCCTTGGCTTCAGCGAATCCCAGGCCCAGGCGCTGCCGGAGACGGACGTCACACCTCCGCCACCGCTGTCACCGCTGCTGGCCTTGGAGCATCTGCCACGCCGCCAGCTCAGCGCAAACGAGGAGACCGACTGGCGCTGCGGCCGTCGACTGAGCCTGGAGCCTGGCCCCGGCGATGCCGTGGTGGTCTGCAATGCCGACGGCAGCATGGCGGGCATCGGCCTGCGCCAGGACGGCGATCAATTGCAACCCAAGGTGGTGTTTGATGCGAGCGGCTGAGGTCCGTGCGCCAGCATCGATGCAGGGCGCTCAGGAGCGATGGCCGGCCACAGCAAATGGTCACAGATCAAACGCACCAAGGCCGTCGTTGACGCCAAACGGGGTGCGGTGTTCACCCGTCTCGGCCGCGAGATCATGGTGGCGGCAAGGGACGGAGCCGATCCAGCCGGAAATTTCCAGCTGCGCACGGCGATCAGCAAGGCCAAGGCTGCTGGAGTTCCAGCCGCCAACATCGAACGAGCCATCGCCAAAGGATCCGGCCAGGGGGGAGATGGCGCCCAGCTGGAGGAGGTGCGCTACGAGGGCTATGGCCCAGCCGGCATGGCCGTGTTGGTGGAAGCCCTCACGGACAACCGCAATCGAACGGCGGCCGATCTGCGGCTGGCCTTCAGCAAGAACGGCGGCAACCTTGGCGAAAGCGGTTGTGTCGCCTACCTGTTCACCCACCGCAGCGAGGTGAGCATTCAGGCCACGGCGGCCGATGAGGAACGACTGCTGGAAAGCCTGCTGGAGCTCGATGCCGATGGCTATGAGCTGCTGGAGGACAACTCGGCAACGGTGCACGGCCCCTTCCCCACCCTGGAGGCCCTGCAGGACGGTCTGCGCCAGCAGGGCTGGACGGTGCGGGAGTGGGGCCACAGCTGGTCAGCCCTGACCAGCGTAGAGATCGGCGATGACGACACCGCCCGCCAGTGCCTGCGGTTGCTGGATGCCCTCGATGGCCTGGACGACGTGCGCAGCGTCAGCACCAATCTCAATTTCGCTCAAAACCTGGACCTCTCCGGTTCATAGAGCGCAAGCAATCACAACACGCTGTGTGGAAATCCGGACCAATTCTTTCGTGTTCGGGAGCACACAGAGACAGCAGCTAGGCCGGAGGCATCCCTTCCGGAGACCCGATTCCATGTCGATGAAGCAACTGGAAACGTTCATGTCCCGCGTTCAGAGCAACGACAACATCCGTGCTGAGGTGCAACGTTGCGGCAAGGACAACTCCTGTGTGGTGAAGGTGGCCGCCCGCCACGGCCACAAGTTCTCACCCGCCAGCCTCAGCCGCTGGCAGAAGGATCACAGCTGATCCGGTCAACGCAGGGTCACATCCCCCGATCGGGGGATGTCTGACCGCTGTCGTCGGACTGGCGGATCATCCGGGCCAGCATCTCCAGCTTGGCGTTCTCCGATTCCGAGGCGCGGCTGGCCATCCAGGCGCTGGCAGCCTTCTGCTGAGTCAGCTGCTGCACCAACGCCAGGGCCATCTCCCGCAGCTGCTCGATGTCTTGACACTCCTGAATGAAGCGCGTCCAGCGCTCCGCTTCAAAGCTCTGCTCCAGGCGGCGTTCCACGGGATCGATGCTCATCGAAGCGACGCGTTCAGGTGCTCAAGCTAAGGAGAGCGAGAGGGCTTCCGCATCGGCCCACAGGTTCACCCGGGGGTGCTCCAGCAACCAACTGGCCGGCAGGGCGGGATCAGGCCGATCCATCGCCAACAGGCGCCCGAGAATGGGGGCTTTGCCGCGACCGGTCACCACCAGGTGAATCTGCTCCGAGGCCAGGATCTCCTTCAGCCCCAGGGTGATGGCCCGGGGCGGCACCGCCTCGGGGTCACCACCGAACAGGGCGGCGTTCTGCCGTCGTGTCGCCGCCGAGAGCTCCACCACACGGCAGCTGTGCTCCCGACCGCAGGGGGGCTCGTTGAAGCCCACATGGCCGTTGCTGCCAAGCCCAAGCAGCTGCACACCGATCCCTCCCCTGACCTGCAGGGCAGCCCGGAACGCCAGAGCGGCAGCATCCCCATCAGCCGCCTGTCCGTCAGGCAGCTGCAAGGCCCCCTCCGGCAGCGCCAGGGGCCGTCCCAACCGGTCGTTCATGAAGGTGCGATAGCTGCGCGGATCCCCCGCCGGCAGGCCCAGGTACTCATCCAGGTTGAAGCTGCACCAGCTCCGCCGCAGGGCAGCCAGGTCCTGCGGGGGCCAGCGCAGCAGGCGCTTCACCAGGGCGGCATAGAGCGGCTCCATCGTGCGCCCGGTGGCCAACCCCAGAGGCCGACTGGCCGCAGGGTTCTGGAGGGTCTGACGGAGGGATTGCTCCAGCTGGTCCACCAGCCGGGAGCACAGCACCTCAGCGCAACGCGGCGGATCGGCAACGATGGAGAAGGAGGGCAACAGCAGTGCCGGATCAACCCCTCCAAGCTGGCGCCGATGGCCAGGTCTGCGCCACTGACCCGTCGTGATGCGGTTGGTAGGGCATCACCTCAGCCCCCCGGTAGTAGTGGCGGAGGATCGTGCGGAAATCAGCGCCCTGCCTGGCCAGGCCGTTGGCCCCCCACTGGCTCATGCCCACGCCGTGGCCATGGCCCTGACCCGTCACCAGCAGTTGCCACCCCGGCAGCGCTCGCCGGCGTTCGCGACCCAGCCTCCCCAGCAGCGCCGGGCGTGGACGCGCCACCGAAGCCGTGATCTGAGCAATCCTGGAGCCACCCTGAACCGGAGTTGCTCGGAGGGCGGGAACCGGTTGTGGCGGCGCCAGGGCCGGCACCATCTCAAAGTTCACCAAGGTGCTCTTGAGGCCCAGACGCCGACGCAGCTCCGCACCGCTGAGCAGCAGCGATCCCCGCGGCCCCTGCAGCCGTGCCTGCCGCACCCGTCCACTGGCCGTGCGGCTCAGCACCTGCACGGAATCAACGCCACCGGTTTCCGGCAGACGTTGGCGCAGCCCCTCCAGATCGAAGCGCTCCTGCCAGCGATGCATCGGACTGTGCTGGTCATGGTCCGGCACGCTCACCAGATAAGGGAGCTGATTGCGCCAGACCATGCCGCTGGCCTCGGTGACCCCGCCGGAACTGCTGTGGAAAACAGCATTGATCAACCGACCGCCGTGAACCAGCACCAGGGAGCGGGTGCTGGCCACAGCCTCACGGGTGCTTGGGGTTTCGGACTCGACACCGAGGTACACCTGGCTGGACACCGTGGCTTTCAGGTCCCAGCCACCGCCGCGGCTGCGTTGCTGAAGGGCATAGGTGCGCGCAGCGACGGCCTGAGCCTGGAGAGCGGCCAGCGGCCACCCATGGGGCATCTCACTGCCCACCACACTCATCAGGTAGGTCTCGATACCGAGGGCATTGATGGCCCTGAGCTGTCCACCGCGGCCGCTGAGCTGCAGTTCACCCCGGTAACGGCGCTGGCCCAGCCAGATGCCACGGGGATCATTGGAGTGCACCTGAAGCAGGCTGCCGGCCGGGAGCCGCTGCGGCTTGCCATCCAGTTCCGCCAGCAGCGCCCCACCGCTCAGGGTCAGCACCAGGCGACGCAACGGGCGGGCACCCCCTGGCAGACCGCGCACCTGAAACAACTGCGTGCCGTCGGCCCGCAGGGCGAGGCGCTGCCCCTCCTGCACCAACACGCGCATCTGCGGTTCTCGCCCCAGGGGCACAGCAGCTGGCGGAGCGACAGCGCTGACGACGGCACAGCCCATCAGGGCGACGATCGGAGCGAAACGCACGCAACATCAGAACGCGTCCCAGTGTGCCCCGCCTGTCCAGGGCCAGCCAGATGGCAGCATGTCCACTGAGGATCAGCGGCCGTGCAGGTCACCTTTCTCGGTACCAGTTCCGGCGTGCCCACCCGGGCGCGCAACGTCTCCGCTGTGGCCCTGCGCCTGCCCCAGCGGTCGGAGATGTGGCTGTTCGACTGTGGCGAAGGCACGCAGCATCAGTTTCTGCGCAGCGATCTGCGCTTGTCACAGCTGCGGCGGGTGTTTGTCACCCACATGCACGGGGATCATGTCTTCGGGCTGCCGGGGCTGCTGGCCAGCCTTGGGTTGTCCGGCTCCTGCCAGGAGGGGGTGGATCTCTATGGCCCCGATCCGCTCGAATCCTTTCTCAAGGGTGCTCTGAACACCAGCTCCACCCGCATCGGCTACCCGCTGCAGGTGCACCGCTCACGGCCGGCGG
>CAJWIC010000046.1 GCA_913040905.1 uncultured Synechococcus sp.
CAACGCACCCGTCTGGGAGACCTTCTCCGCCCTCTGAACTCCGAGTACGGCAAGGTCGTTCCCGGTTGGGGGACAACACCTGTGATGGGCATCTTTATGGTTCTGTTCCTGGTGTTTCTCTTGGTGATTCTTCAGCTGTACAACAAGTCACTGATCCTGGAAGGCATCAACGTCAACTGGAACGGCCTGGGCTGATTGACCAATGAACGTCTTCGGCGTCGGCCTCCCCGAAATGGCGGTGATTGGTGCTGTTGCACTGCTTGTATTCGGCCCCAAGCGTTTGCCTGAGCTCGGCAGAACGCTTGGGAAAACCTTGAAGGGATTTCAATCGGCTTCGAAGGAATTCGAGCGGGAAATCAACAAGGCCATGGCAGACCCGGAACAACTGCCATCTGCCGAGCTCGAGGAACCCATCCAGAAATCCTCGGACGACTGATTAGCTGATGGCCGACATGCTCAGGCTTGTGGTTGGCTTGGGCAATCCAGGCTCCAAGTACCAGGGGACACGTCACAACATCGGCTTCATGGCCTTGGAGCGGATGGCAAGCAGTCAGGGTTTCAGTTTTCGACAGCAGGCCAAGTTGCATGGCCTGGCGGCAGAACATGGGATTGGTGAGGGTCGCCTGAGGTTCCTCATGCCACAGACCTACATGAACGACAGCGGTCGGTCGATCCGTGCTGCTCTCGACTGGTTCGGCTTCACCCCAGAGCAGTTGCTGGTTCTCGTGGATGACATGGATATCCCCCTGGGACGTCTGCGGTTGCGAGCCCAGGGCAGTGCGGGAGGGCACAACGGTTTGAGGAGCGCAATCCAGCACCTCGGTACCCAGGGTTTTCCGCGCTTGCGCATTGGTATCGGTGCTCCTGCGGACAACCCAGCGGAACGTCGAGCGCGCACGGTGTCCCATGTCCTTGGCCCCTTCAGTCGAGCGGAGCAGCCTGAGGTGAATGCCGTTTTGGACGGTGTGTTGGAGGCCATCGATCTCATTCAGCGGCAGGGGTTGGACCGCGCCGGGAATTGGATCAATGGATTTCGTCCGGCTTCCTTGGAATGACAGCGCTCCCCGCCACGACGGCCCATCTGAGGGTTCTGCGGCAGTGCTTCAGTGAACAGTGCGTTGAGGGCGAGGTCTCAGCGGGTGGTTTCGAGTGGACCTTCCACTGGGCTTTTGCTCAGGGTGAGCTCACGGTCGAGCCGTCCCTAGGCCGTGCTCTGATTCAGGACGCATTGCTTCGCTTTTTGGTGCGTGCCGACTACCGATTGGAACCCGGCGGGGACTACACCTTTACGGTGAGGGCACGCTTTTGAAGTTCGGTCGTGGCTGAGGCCATCGGCATCGCTGACCAAGGTGATCCTCGACCATGACCAGAGCTGCCACCGCATCCAGCTCGCCGGGGGGCAACCGCAGACCCCGCGGCAGCAGTTGCCACCATCCCTGGGCAGGCCAAAGCTGCCAGTAACGCTCCCGGGCTCGAAGCGTTGTTCCGTTTTCTTCGACGACTTTGACGGATGTCAGTTGGCGCAACGCTGATCCCCATCGCTGAGAGCTGGTGCCGTTCCCCAACAGGATCAGCTGCAGTCCTCTCTGGTTTGACCAGGTCATCAGCTGATCGATAACCCTTGATGGAGGCAGCACAACACCATCAACAACCAGGCGCTGATCAGCATCCACCAAGACCAGGCCACACTTGGCACGACCGGGGTCGAGTCCCACCAGATGCGTCATTGCCTCTGAATCACTCTGACGGCAATCGGATCCGCCGTGTCGCTGCCGCGTGCAGCGATCACCAGCAGCTCAAGTGGTTCGTTGTCGGTTCGTTCAACGAGAGCGATGCCCAGTTCGTTCAAGGCATTGCCATCGAATTGCAGTCCTTCACTGAGTGACCCACGGCGTTGAACTTCCGCAAAGGCTGAAGCCAGCAGCAGGTTGAGGCGGTTGCGCACCGCCTCCGATCCGCGTTCGTCCTGCTCAAGGGTGGTGGTGGCCAGCACCTCGTCGGGGCGGGTGATGGTTCGGTTCGGTTTCACATCGGGGTAGGCATACACCACGGCCTCACCTCGCAGCACATTGCCCGCCGATCGCATCGACACAACCCAGGTGCCCGATTGACGGATGGTTTGTTGCAGGCGTTCCACATCTCCACGGGGCACCAGCAGGATCTGACGATCCGGGATTTCACCTGGTCTGACCCTGACGTAGGCGGTCTGGTTGGCTTCCTGCAACAGCCGGTCCACCACCTGCTTGGCCTGCTCAGGTTGCTCAAGCCTGACCGTGGCAGTGGCGAGGGCCTGCCCACTGCGCAGCACAACGGATCCACGGCGCAAGGCCAGCAGGTCCTGCTCCAGTGATACGAGCTCCTGTTCCCCAGCCTTGATCCGATCGCGCACACTGCGCAGCTCAGCTTCCGTGCGCCGGATGTCGATGTCCCTGGCCTGGATGTCGGCTGTCAGCCGGTTCCGTTCCTGCTCCAGCTGAAGCTTCTGCTGGAGCAGTGGGTCGAGCTCCTGGCGCAGGGTCGCAGCCCGTTGTCGGGTGGTGATCAACTCCGCTTCGATCCGTTTCGTTGCTGACCTGGCCTCGATCCGCTCCGCTTCGGCAGCCTCAAGGGCCGACCGGCTGTCCCGGAGCTTGGCCTGGAGGGCATCGAGCTCGAACAGTCCGATCCGTAACTGGCGGCTCACCAGGAGCAGCAGACCCAGCGACAGTGCACTGATCAAGCTGCCGGTGAGCACCGTGATCACCACCGCGGTGCGCCGAGGTCTCAGATTGAACAAGCTCAGCCGAGCCTTCCCCACGCGACTGCCCAGCCGATCACCCAGGGTCGACAGCACACCACCAAGGATGAGCAGAGCCAGGAACAGCAGCCAGCCGCTCATCAGACCCCCATCGCATGGTGGATGAATTCAGCTGAACCGCTTGGCCAGGGCGATGGGGTCCAACACCGTGATCTTCTTGCGGTCAATCTGAACCAGTCCGGATTGGCGCAAGTCTCCCAGCAGACGGGTGATCGTGACGCGCGTGGAGCCGATCGCTTCGGCAATGGCCTGGTGGGACAGGCGCAGATCGATCGTGATGCCGAGTTCGTCCGGGACGCCGAAGTCCCGGCACAGCACCAGCAGGAAACTCACCAGCCGCGACGACATGTCGCGATGGGTGAGGGTTTCGATCATCGTTTCGGTTTGCAGGATCCGGCTGGAAAGACCCTGAAGAAGGCGTAGGCCAACCCCGGTGTCCGCCTCGATGGCGGCTCGCACGGAGGCTGCTGGAGCCGTCACCATTTCCACCCGGGTGAAGGCAACAGCGTGATAAAAGCGATCGGAGCGGTGACCGGTCAGCAGAGACAGCACACCAAACAGACTGTTTTCACGCAGGAGCGCCACGGTGATCTCCTCTCCTGATTCGTACACCCTGGAGAGACGCACGGCGCCACGACGGATCAAGTACACCCGTTCGGCCGGATCCCCTGGGAAGAAGATCGTTTTGTTGCGTTCCACCAATTCGGTGCTGGCTCCATCCAGATCACGGATGACATCCAGAAGGGTTCGATTGCGTTCGGCTGTGTCAGCCCCTTGAGGCTGCAGGGGGGCATAGCGACTGAAACCACTGCTGGTCACCATGGTTTCCTCGCGAATGAAAAGAAGGTACGGATGCGACCTGACCAGCCTTGTAGTCGTTATTACGAAATCCCTGACCCGGCAGGTGGCGTCAGGGCGAGACGCTGTCCTCGCATCAGCTCCTGAAGACCCGACTCGGCCAGGCTGAGCATGGCATCAAGTTCGGAGCGGCTGAACGGCGCCTGTTCTGCTGTTCCCTGCAGTTCGAGCAGCCGGCCGTCGTCGGTGGTCACCACATTGAGATCCACATCCGCGCGGCTGTCTTCGCTGTAGTCAAGATCCAGCAGTGGAGTCCCGTCGATCAGGCCCACCGAAACCGCCGCCAGTTGATGGCGGATCGGATCCTGCGTCAAGACACCCTGAGAAAGGAGCTGATCACAGGCCCGCCGCAATGCGATCCAGGCGCCGGTGATCGAAGCCGTGCGAGTGCCGGCGTCGGCTTGGATCACATCGCAGTCGATCAGAAGGGTGCGTTCGCCGAGGGCCTCCATATCGAGAACGGCGCGAAGACTGCGACCGATCAGGCGTTGGATCTCCTGGGTTCTGCCTGAGAGTTTCATCAGTTCTCTGGACTGCCGTTGCGGGGTTGAACCGGGAAGCAGTCGATATTCAGCGCTCAGCCAGCCGCAATCATGTCCCCGTCGCCAGCGGGGCACGCTCTCCTCCAGGGAAACGCTGCAGAGAACAGCAGTTCGGCCCGTGCGCACGATCAGGGAGCTCAGGGCAAAGGACATCGGATCCCAGTCCACCGAGAAAGGGCGCAGCTCTGCGGTTCCCCGGTCGTCAGCCCGTGGGGGTGTGGGTGCAGACATCGGCGCATTTCAGCTGCTGTCAAGCCTGACAGGCGATGTCGCGGCTTGATGGAACGTCACACCATGGATGGTGTCTGAACCCTTGTGGGCTGGCTTTGCACCGCTACATTCAAGGTCTGCCGGGATTTCCCGGGTGACTGCAGCCGAGATGACCGCCAGCCTCACGCCAAGCCATCGTTCCTCGGACTCTGTGGCTCAGGACCACAGGGCCTTGGAGCGGGCGGGTCTGCGTCCGTTGGTGCCGGTTCGCCCACCCCTGCATCTGGTGGAGCCGGAGGGACAGCTTCAGGTCCACACGGCCACCTACCGCGGCAGCTTCTCCAGTGTTCTCAGTCAAGCCATGCGCACCGCCGGATTGGGCAGCCGCGTGCTGATTGCCCAGTTCCTCAAAGGTGGGGTGCGTCAGGGCCCGGAGGGCTGCGTGCGTCTCTGCGGCGGACTCACCTGGCTCCGCCCTGATGTGCCGGCGTGCCTCTCTCAGGCCGACCAACCCGGAGGTGCCGCTGCCGTTGATGCGGTCTGGCAGTCCTGCCGTCGCCATCTCCGTGATGGTGACGTTGATCAGCTGGTCCTGGATGAAGTCGGTCTCGCCGTTGGGCTCGGCTACGTCGAGGAACCTGAGCTGCTGGATGCCCTTGACCAGCGTCCGCCCTCCATGGATGTGGTGATCACCGGGCCCTCCATCCCTGACAGCATCGTGGCGATGGCCGATCAAGTCACCCAATTGCGTCGAGGTTTCTGATGCTGAAGAACGATCGCTGGATCAGCGAACAGGCCGCCCAAGGCATGCTCGAACCCTTCCAGAAGGGGTTGGTTCGACATCTGGATCCAGAGCTGCGGACCAGGCCGGTTCTGAGTTTCGGCTGTTCGTCCTACGGCTACGACCTGCGCTTGTCGGCTCAGGAATTCATGATTTTTCGCCACGTGCCAGGCACGGTGATGAATCCCAAGCGCTTCAATCCGGCGAACCTCGAGCCAACGCCGTTGCATGAGGACGAGGACGGTCGTTACTTCATCCTCCCGGCCCATTCCTATGGCCTTGGGGTTGCGCTGGAGAAAATGCGTGTTCCGCCCAACATCACAGTGATCTGCCTCGGCAAGAGCACCTATGCACGCCTGGGAATCATCGTGAACACAACGCCTGCCGAGGCGAGCTGGGAGGGACACCTCACCCTTGAGTTCAGCAACAGCTCAGGAGCTGACTGCCGCATCTACGCCGAGGAGGGCATCTGTCAGCTGTTGTTTTTTGAAGGTGATCCCTGTGACACCACCTACAGCGACCGCCAGGGCAAATACCAGCATCAGCCGGAGCGGGTCACCCTGGCGCGGATCTAAGGCGCCAGTCGGGCGCGGTGCAGTCGGTTTTTCTCGTACCAGCCGGCGAATTCAGGCGCCCAGGCCACCATGTGCGGCCACATCAGATCGCAGAGCTGACGGATTTCCAATTGCGCGTCGAGCTTGGCCCGTAAGTCCATGAAGTGCAAAAAGGCGCGCAGGCTGAAGCTCACCACAAAGTGCTGGCGGTAGTCGAAGGGGAGGATTCCGCGGGCATGTTCCTCGGCGAAGCCTGCCCGCAGCAGGTCGCGATATCGCTCTGCCGCGGCTCGACAGTGATCAAGATCCTGGGCCCGCTGGCCTTCGGTGTAGGCGTACTTCTTGCCTTGTCGATCGCTGTAGTCGCCGACCGGTCGCAGGTAAAAGACCTCCTCAAGATCCAGTTCCCCGTTGGCGGCCCGGCAGATGCGCTCGCCGGTGTAACGCATTGACTGCACATCGAAACTCACACCGACCCTGTGGGTGCGAGCCTGTTGCATCACGGAATGGGGAAACCAGCCGACGTTGAGCACGATCTGGGCGTGCTCCATCGGGCCGTAGTGACCGCGTTCCCCGGCCAGCAGACGTTTGACGCAGATCTCTCCCGCCCGTCGTTCATCCGGCCAGTTCTCACGATCAGCTGCGACGAAGCCTTCGCTGTAGTCCTGATGCATGGCCGCATAGACACAGAGCTGAGGGTTGGGTGTGGCAGCGATCAGATCAACCCGGAAGCGATCCATGACAATGTGGGCGGCTCAATGTGCTGATCATGCCGCTGAAGATGGCTGGCTGCTCGCGTGAAGGCCTCGCCTCGTGCTCAACCGTGGCTGCGGGGACCCGTCGTCAGAGATGCCTGTTGATGTGCGTCGTCGGCTCGTTCACTGACACGCCCCAGACCCTGGAGAGAGGGCAGGGGTGATCCCTGAATCAGGGCATCGGCCAGGAGAGAGAGCTCCCGTTCCTGCCGTAGACCGATGGAGCGACCGACAGCGTCACCCTCGGCATTGAACAGATTGAGCTGGGGGATGCCGTTGACGTCGTAGCGGTCCACCAGGTCCTGCCAGCGGGGGTTGTCGACGTTCACCATCACCACATCCAGCTGTTGTTGCGTGCTCTGCTCAAGCCTGAGCATCGCCGGAGCCATCTCCCGACAGACCTGACACCAGTCGGCGTAGAACTCCAGCATCGTCGGCCGCCCATTGCTGAGGGCCACCTCAGGGGTCAGGGAACGCCGAGCCAGCTGCTCGAGAGGCGATGCGTTCTGGAGTCCTCCGCGCATCATGGTGAGCACCACGGCCAGAACGATGGCCGCCACCACCAGGACGACCCGTTGAACAGGGCCCAGCAGTGATTGGGGAGAACTGCCTGTCATGACCTTGTCAGGTGATCAGGCCACTCTGGCAGTCGCCTCTGATCCCTGTGGTTAGCGTGAGGCCATGGGACCTTTTGAGCTGCTGAAGCTGCCGCTGCGGGCACCGATGATCAGCGTGCTTTTTGTCGTTGCCGTGGTGATGGGCCATCAGTGGTCGATGGCTCAGATGCAGCTCCTTCACTCCCCCACCATCTCTCTGGAACTACTGATTGCAGCTGAGCTGTTTCAACTGTTGGCGGTGTTGGTGATCTGCACCATGCCGGAACTGCTGATGCAGAGAATTTCGATGGTGATGGCGTCCAGTCGGGTGATGACGCTGCTGGTCACCCTGTTGTCGGTGATCGTTCTCGGTATCTATTTGTTGAGGCTGAATCTGCTCTCCGAACTGTTGATCCTGGCCTCAGCGCTGTTGCTGGCGCGCCTCGATCTGGTCCGTCTTGGGGTGATGACGTCCCCCCAGCGCTCGCTTCTCCTGCTGGGGTTTGTTCTTGTCGCCGGAATTGGCCTCGGCCACTGTTTGCCTCACCCCATGGGAACGGCCATTGCACCCGGGCCAATCGTCGCCTGAGTAACTCAACACATTGTCGAGAACTTTCTTGGTGTAGAAGCGCGTCTCCGCGTAGGGAATCCGCTCCACCCAGAGCTCAATCGATGGGTCGTTGCTCGGTGGTGGCCAGGAGCTCACCGTGCCGGGACCAGCGTTGTAACTGGCAACGCTGAGGAAGGCATCTCCTTCCCAGAGCTGAAGCAGTGATCTCATGTACGCAGCACCAAGCTCGATGTTGGTGGATGGCTGCATGAGCTCCGGCTCGTCGAGCGGTTCCCCAGCGATGGAGCTGGCGGTTGCGGGCATGAGTTGCATCAAACCGATCGCGCCGGCGATGGATCGCACGCCTGGCGAAAAGCGCGACTCCTGTTTGGCAACGGCCAGCAGCAGGGCTGGGTTCACCTTGTGTCGTGCTGATGCGGATTGGATGGCGTCTCGGAAGAACACCGGGTTCTGACTTCTGTGGAGCAGCAGGCGCTGCTCACAGTTGGGTGGGACCCAGCGGACGTTCAGTCGCCAGAGCTGATCCAGGCCGCGCCAGGGGTCGTCCACGTTGAGACGCAGGCGTCCCTCCACAAGTTGCTCTTCCGGTGGCAGCGGGTCTCGGGGATCACGCAGCGACAGCCAGGTATCCCATGCCTGTTGGACGAGTCCCAGTCTCCAGAGGGTGTTCACCTCCGCCCAGCGACTGCCGAGTGGCGTCCACTTCGTGATGGGCAGGACGGTTGAAGGCTGGTCCAGACGGAGGGGCTTTGCTTCACCCAGGCGCATCTCCGCTCGCCAGCGGTAGTAGCCAGGTGGGTGGTTGTTGACCAGTTGATTCCAATGGCGTCTTGCGGCGGCGACGTTGCCGATCCGTTCCTCGCTCAGCCCCAGCCAGAACAACTGGCGTGCTTCGAGTGGAGGAGGCAGAGTGGCAGGCGGGAGAGCCGTCAACAGGTTCCGAGCCCGTTCCCAGTGCTCGTCGAGCAGGGCCGCCCGAGCCTCATCCCACTGCAGCTGCCAGCTGTCGCGGTCGTCAGGCCAGCGTTGGAGCACGTCGATCGTGCCGACCCCTCCATTGATCCGAACCCGGGCCGCGGCCACAGCGGCGGATCGCTCCGCCAGGGATTCGGGAATGGCCTCCACCAGTGCCGGGTCCGGCAGCAGGGGTTCCATCAGCAGACGAACAGCCTCATCACTGGCTGTGGATTCAGGCAGCCGCCGGGTGAGCTCCAGCAGCATCTGCTCTCCCTGGCTTTGCTGCTCCGCGCTACCTCTCAACAGGGCACGTCCCACGGCGAGAGCCGTTTCCGCTTCAGCGGCTTGCCCCTCAAGACAATCCAGAGCGGAGGATCCGTCTCCGAGCATGGCCAGGGCCCAGGCGAGGGTCTGACGCTCGTTCAGGGTTGACTCCTCTGCTGTGCAGGCTGATTGCATCCGCTCCATGGCACCTGGCCA
>CAJWIC010000047.1 GCA_913040905.1 uncultured Synechococcus sp.
GGCGGGTTGCACCTGCACAGGCATCCCGTGTCTGAGGTTCAGCAGGTTGGTGGTAGCCACCTTCTGATTGGCCTCAAGGCCCTTGCTAATCGGGTAGAGCTGATTTTCAAGTTCGCCGACCGTGACAGGGGTCTGCAGGGCGAACAGGGCATCAGCGGGCAACTTGCCCGCCTTGATTCCCTTCTCAAGCTTTTCGAGGTCTGCCTTGCCGGGGTTCTCCTTCAACTCATCGAAACTGCCAAGACGGAACACAAAGCTCTGGCCGGAGGTCTGCGTCACTGCGGCGAAAGGAACCGAAAGCTCCTGTTGCGCCTTGATCTGGACGCGAGTACGAAGGCGTTGTCCATCGCGCAGTTTGCCGTCGGCATTGGGGAAGACCGCCTTCACCAGCAGGCCCTGCGTCTTCTTATTGACCCTTGGATCAATCGAATCCACCTTGCCTGTGGCAATCAGGTTCTCACGGCCAGGCGCAATGAGCAGCACCGGCTGCCCCAAAGCCAGACGGTCAGCAAACACCGCAGGCACTTCAACCCGGGCTTCGAGCTCGTTGTTCTGGACCAGGCTGGTGAACACCTGGCCCTGTTGGATCACATCCCCCACCTTCACCTTCACATCGGAAACTGTGCCGCCGGAAGGGGATCGCAGATTGCTGTAACTGAGCTTGGCCATGGCTGAGATGTATTGGGTGCGATAGCGATCCAGCTCCTTCTGGGAGGTGGCTCCTGTCTCGGCCAGGTAGCGGTAACGCTCGTAGTTGGCCTTAGCGGTTTCAGCCTTGGCTTTTTCCTCTGCTTGATCCAGCACCACCAGCAGCTGGCCCGGATCCACTTCATCCCCTTGCTTGATCTTCAGCTCAAGAATCCGACCACCCGACTGTGCAGCCAGTTCCACCAGGTTGCTGGCTTCCAGGGTGCTCACGGTGTCGACCCCTTCGGTGAAATCCGCCATCTGGGTGGACACGGCCTGGACCTTCGGCGGCGGTGGCTGCTGGGGAGCTTCTCTTTTACAGGAACTGACTGTGGCCAGAGCGGCGAGGGAAAGGAGCAGTCGCTGCGGATGACGCACAGGGTTCAAACCGGTAGACGGATTATGTGATGAAAGCCATGGAGCTGCAGGTATCGCGCGAGAGGTGTTCTATTGGGACCATCGATGCAGCTCCGTTGAGCCAGGACCTCTTCGCTTATCAGGGTGAACAGCGGCGACGGCAGCAGGCCCCCCTGGCCGACCGCATGCGTCCTCGCACCCTGGAGGAATTCGAAGGCCAGCAGGGGATCCTTGCCCAGGGGCGTCTCCTCCGGCGCGCCATCAAGGCCGACCGCGTCGGCAACCTGATCCTGCATGGTCCGCCCGGCGTCGGCAAAACAACCCTGGCCCGGATCGTGGCAAACCACACGCGGGCTCACTTCAGCAGCCTCAATGCGGTCCTCGCAGGCGTGAAGGATCTGCGCATGGAAGTGGACGCCGCCAAGCAGCGCCTCGAACGCCACGGCCTGCGCTCGATCCTGTTCATCGACGAAGTGCACCGCTTCAACAGCGCCCAGCAGGACGCTCTGTTGCCCTGGGTGGAAAACGGAACGGTGACCCTGATCGGCGCCACCACGGAGAACCCTTATTTCGAAGTCAACAAAGCGCTGGTCAGCCGCTCACGCCTGTTCCGGCTGCTGCCGCTGGAACCGGACGACCTGCACCAGCTGCTGCAGCGGGCCCTCAACGATGAGGAACGGGGGTACGGCACACGTCGGGTGATGGTGACTCCTGATGCGGCGGAACATCTGGTGGATGTGGCAGGCGGCGATGCCCGCAGCCTGCTCAATGCCCTGGAGCTGGCGGTGGAGAGCTCGGAGCCGCAGCCCGATGGAGAGATCCAGATCGACCTGGCGATCGCGGAGGAATCGATCCAGCAACGCGCCGTGCTGTACGACAAGCAAGGCGATGCCCACTACGACACCATCAGCGCCTTCATCAAATCGCTGAGGGGGTCCGATGCCGATGCCGCCCTGTTCTGGCTGGCGCGGATGGTGGAGGCCGGCGAGAACCCCCGCTTCATCTTCCGGCGCATGTTGATCGCGGCGGGGGAAGACATCGGCCTGGCCGATCCCCAGGCCATCGTCGTCGTGGAGGCCTGTGCCGCGGCCTTCGAGCGGGTCGGCCTGCCGGAAGGTCTGTACCCCCTGGCCCAGGCCGCCCTGTACCTGGCCGGAACCGAAAAAAGCAACAGCGTGCTGGGGTTCTTCGATGCTCTCAAGAGCGTGCGTGAGGCGAACCGCCAGGACGTGCCCAGCCACCTGAGGGATGCCAACCGCGACGGGGCGGCCTTCGGTGATGGCGTCGGGTACCGCTACCCCCATGCCTATGCGGAGCATTGGGTGGAACAGCAGTACCTTCCCACCGCACTGCAGGGGGAAGTGTTCTGGCAACCCGGTCAGCTGGGCTGGGAAGGAGAACGCCGGGAGCGCATGGCCGAACGACGAGCCGCTCAGCTGGCAGCCGCGGCGGAACTGGCGACGGAACAGCCGCTGTTGCTGAGCAGTGGTCCCGACAGTCCGGCGATGGAGCGCTGGATTCAGCGGCAGCTGGCACAGGAGGGCGACCGTCTTCACCAGCTCCGTCAACGGCTCTGGGCCGGTGTGACGTGGCAGCGCCAGGACAGGGTGTTGCTGCTGGGCTGTCATTCCCTGCTCTGGGCGCTGGATCCGTTGCGTCAGGCGCCGGAAGGGGGCGTCACCCTGGTGTGTCCAAGCCCCGAGGATCGCCAGCGGCTGGCGGCGCAGGTCGACCTGCTGGAACCGGAGCGCCAACCACAGCTCGTGGACGGACTCGAAGCGCTGCCCTCCGATCAGATCTTCGACTGGATCGGCGGGCGCCTGGGGACGGCGGATCTGCTGGACATGAACTGGGACGCACTGGTGCAATCCCTGACGGTCCACAGCACCGATCACACCGGCCTGCGCCTGCTGATCAGCTGCGCCGAGCGTGGGCCCGCAGGGGCCCTCGGCAGCTCACACGCCGCCGCATCGTCTCTGTCTCAGTTGGTGGAACAGGAACAGCAGTGGCTGCAACAGCTGCAGATCCAGACGGAGCCCTTCGAACAACGGGGATGGTGCCTTGACATCCAGCAATGGCAGGAGCTGCTGACCCTGCCTGGGGGCCAATCCCTGGCGGAACGATGGCTGGGTGACGGCGCGGCCTATCGACAAATGCTCGGCCCCGTCGATCCGGAACCACTGCAGTTGCTGCGAACAACCCTGGAGGGCCTTGGCCCGGAGGGATTGCGCCTGCCGATGCGGCATCAATTAATCACAGGGAAGCAAGTCCAGGCAAAAGAGCATCGAACAGCGAATCTTCTAGAGACATAGGATCTTTTTTCCTCTCAATACTATAAACAACAAAAATTAGGCGGCGCCCTTAAAATGCCGAAGATTATTAATTTAAAGCCACATCTCTTGCGATACAAGCAGGCAAGAACAAATACCAAGTCACCAAGGAAGAAGCCTGGCGTTGATCAACCTTTTCAGGAGCACAAATAACCAACCCACCGCCATCTGACGAATCTTCGCTAGCCAGACGGAAGTCAACAGGAAGGTTGCTTATAATTCCAACCGATGAAAGCTTGCCGCCAAGCGAAGCCTTAATTATAGCTGAACGCAAAGCTGGAATTGCAGAATTTCGCTGCCCATTTCGAGGATAATAGGAAGAGGTATGAAGCGAAAGAAAATTAATTCCTTCTCGACTATTTAAAAATCTAGCAACTCTTACCACGTCTACATTATATACCTTTCTCATTCCAAACCGAATCTCGTCTGCTGTCCATCCAGAGTCTCTTATACTTGCATAAAGCGAGCGATCATTGATACTGCCTGTCTCCAAAAAACTTAGAAATGCAGGCAAATTACCAACCCAGTCCGCACCCCCTGTACCCCAGCTAAAAAAATTATTTGCAAAAGCCCCAGGCGCAGACATCAATGCCATAGTTGCACAAGCAGCAAGGCCAGCTACAGCACGATTGAACACAGGCTACAAATAAAGAATCAATGAATTCATACAATAGCCTCAGTGACGAAAACCGTCCATAAACCTAACCAGCCTGTAATTATTCAGCCGTTGACAAGCGAGATCACTGATTAACACAACATAAGGCACAAGCATCTCCACCGATTGGGGCTAAGCAGGAATGGATTCCGGTCATTCACGCTACTGAACATCGAGCAATGTCCATCCCGCTGGGCATCTTGTTTCCACCCGATCGCTGATCTGATCCTTTCGGCCACGACAGGACCAACTGGTCAAGGTCCCTCCTCGTCGTTCGACCCCCGCCAGAAAGGCCTCCGAGCCACGCCGGGGCATAACCCTCAGCGTTGTCGTCAGCAGATCGCGATCCACACGGGTGTCCAGACGCTGCGGAACAGACAGCCCGAGATCGGCCAGCGATGGCGAAAAACCTCCCCAGTAGTGACGAGCCATCTGGCCACGGATGAACTCTTTCAGCAACATCTGGGCCTCACGCCGCTGATCTAATTCGATTTCCCGCTCGGCCAACTGTTCGATCAACCGGGCATCAGAAACCTGCGACGTCCCTCCATTGCCCGGCGCCATGGAGGAATGCCGATCAGTCGTCAACCCCAACGCTCCGATGACCACCAACGGGGTGACGGCCATCAGGCTCACCAGCGAGTGGGCCCAGCGCTGATGGTCCATCGGAACTGCTGGAGGAAGGAATTTCAAGCTAGGCAGATCGGCCCAACCTGTCCTGCGCCGCTGGCCACGGCCATCAGCCAGCCATTCAGCTGCAGGCGCAGCACCGGCACGGGATCCACCAGCTCTGGATGCACCCCCTGGCAGGCATCAGCACCACAACGCCAACGGCTCAGATCAACCGCCAGGCTGCCGCGTTGCATCTTGATCAGCGCTTCCTTGGCCACCCACTGCTTCAACACGGCCCAGCGCAACGGTTCACCCGAAAGACCGTCGAGTTCGCGTCGATCCGCAGCTTCAAAAAAACGATCTGCCAATGCCGCTGCGGGAAAGCGACGGTCGCTGCGTTCCAGGTCCACCCCCACAGCATCGGGGGACCAGGCCACGAACACCGCCTCACAGCAATGACTGAGGCTCACATACCCCCAACCATCAGCAAGGGTTGGGGGCTCGCCCGGTGGTGACTGCAACGGCACCACGGCTGGATCAACACCAAAGCCGTCGGCGAGGCAGCGCCGCATCCAGAGCCGGGAGCGCCGGAACTCAACGGCCCGGGCGCTGGCCATGCCCTGCATCCAAGCCGTCTCTGCAAGCGAAAGCTCCACGTCAGATGGCAGATCCTGGTGTTCCGAGATCAGCCACAGGGCCGTTACGCTTCTGCCTCCATGCAGTGGCAGCTCCAGTGGCTCTCCAGATCGGTGATCCGGCACCCGATTTCACGCTCCCCAATCAGGACGGCGACCCGGTACAGCTATCGACGTTGCGAGGGCAACGAGTCGTCCTCTACTTCTATCCCAAAGACGACACCCCAGGCTGCACCAAAGAGGCCTGCAACTTCCGTGATCGCTGGGATCGCTTTGAACAGCACGGCATCAAGGTGCTTGGCATCAGCAAAGACAACGCCACGTCCCACACCAAATTCATCAGCAAGCACGAGCTCCCCTTCACGCTGCTGACGGATGTCGAACCCTGCGAGGTCGCCAGCAGCTACGACAGTTACGGCCTGAAGAAATTCATGGGTCGTGAATACATGGGCATGATGCGCCACACCTTCGTGGTGGATGCCGACGGCAAGCTCGAGAAGATCTATTGGAAAGTGAAGTCCGCCACCATGGCCGACACCATTCTCAGTGATCTGGAACTGGCTTGATCACCGGGATCAGATCCACCATGGCCTGCAGCTGCAGCTGCTGATCCATCTGAACTGATAAACCGCGCCGGATCAGTTCTTCCTGCAGCCAGGGGGCGTCGCCACCGCACAGCCATAGGCACGCCCCACTGCGCTGTTGCGCGTCCACAACGGCTGCGGCCAGTCCCTGCATCACTCCCTGGCCCATCGCCTCTGCTGTGCCCTTTGGGAATGGATCATCGAAACGCTGTTGCCCGGTCACGGCAGGCAGCAACGCTGTTCCGGATGCCATGGCCTGCAGCTGCAGCCGCAATCCAGGCATCAAACGGCCACCGCGAAAGCAGCCATGCGCATCGATCAGGGTGAGGCTCAGAACAGTGCCGGCATCAGCCAGCAACAGCCCCTGATCGAGATCACAACCGTTGGAACGTTGACGTCTCCAGGCGCCCCAGGCCCCGAGGGCTCGGTCGACACCAAGCCAGGGCGGACAGCCTTCCAGAGGGACATCATCCAAGAGAAGTCTGGAATCTTGAGCCTCCTCAAGCGCTGCGGGCACCTCTCCAACCGCAGCCCAGATCAGCTTGGAGGTATCGATCCTCATGGGATCGGGAGCAGCATGCTGAAAGCACCAACGACCATCGTGCCGATGGGCCCAATGCCAGCGGCTGTTGCCGATCAGCAAGGCACAGGACGTCATTCCGCCTAGATCCCATCCCCCATCAACCCTTCCACCGCCTCCTGGGGGACGTGGATGCCGCATTCCTGTTTGAGGCCTCCGAAACGGGTGTTCCGGCCGCTGAGGTCAGAACCATCCGGTGCACTGGAATGCCAATCGCCCACGGTGGAAAAACCCTGCTCAAACAGGGGATGTTGAGGCAGGTTGTTGTCCTGCATGTAGTAATAAATGTCCTTTTGGGTCCAATCCAGCAGCGGCCGAAGGGAAAGCCGCTCCCGGATCGGATCCAGCAGGGTCATCGAGCGACGATGGTCGGTCTGGACACGGCGAACACCACTGGCCCAACAGCTCACGTCCAGTTGCGCCAACGCTCGGTCCAAGGGCTCCACTTTGCGGATCTGGTGATATCTCTCAAGGTCATCAAGCTTTCCGGTTTCCCAGAGGCGGCCATGCAGGGCCTCCATCCGGGCTGGTGACATCGCGCTTTGAGCCACCACAAGGCGGATCTTGAGCAACTCGGTGAGCTGGGCGCTGTAGTGATAGGTCTCCTCCGGCAGGTAACCGGTATCAACCCAGATCACCGGAATGGCATCACCATCCGGCAACTGACTCAGCATGTGCAACAGCACGGCTGACTGAATGCCGAAGCTGGTGGTCAGAGCAAAACCGGATCCAAAGCGCTGGAATGCCCAGGCGAGCCGGTCCTGTGGACTCAACGGCTCCAGGCCGCCGCGGTCCGCATCGAGATTGTCTCGAACCAACACACCCGTCATGTTGCGGCCCCCATCCATCACCTGCTCCATCTTCCCCTGTCGCCCTGTGGGAAGGGCTGCCTAAGGTTTCGTCAATACCGAACATTCCATGACATCACCTCTGTCATCACCGGAAACCGTGGTGGTGGCAGGCGGGGGATTCGCCGGCCTGTTCAGTGCTCTGGCGGTGCACGAACGCTTGCCGGAGCGACCGGTGATGGTGATTGAGCCCCGTGACCGTTTCCTGTTTCAACCACTTCTCTATGAGCTGCTGAGCGGTGAGCTGCAGGGCTGGGAGGTGGCACCCACCTATCGACAGCTGCTTAGCAGCCGCGGCATCTGCTGGCTGCAGGACAGCGTCAGCGGGATCGATCTGGACAACCAAAAGCTCACCACCGCCGCTGGTCACTGCGTTGATTGGGGTGATCTGGTGCTGGCAACGGGGACCAAGCTGAATGATTTTGGGGTTCCCGGTGTCCGCGAGCATGCCTGCGGCTTTCGGGATCTCAATGATGTCAAGCGCCTGCGGGCCCTTGTCAAAGACCTGAAGAAACGTCGACCTCAGGACGCCGCCGTGGCGATTGTCGGAGCGGGACCAACGGGGGTGGAGCTGGCTTGCAAGCTGGCGGACATGCTTGAAGGAGCAGCCCGGATCCACCTGATCGAGATGGGAGACAGGATCCTTCCCAACAGTGCGTCGTTCAACCGTGAGCGCGCGGCCGCGGCCCTGGAACGGCGGGAGGTCTGCCTGCACCTCAACACAGCGGTCACCGCAGTCCATGCCGATCGCGTCCGCTTCAAAGACGGCGGCGTCCTTCCCCACAGCGGCCTGATCTGGAGTGCCGGCAGCAGCCCAACCTTGCCTGACATCCATCCGAGCTCCGCTCGCCCCAACGCCCCCCTCAACATCAACCAGGACCTGCGCCTTCTCGACCACAAACGCGTTTTTGCCCTCGGGGACTGTGGACGTTGCAGCCTCGAGCCCTGGCCAGCCACCGCTCAGGTGGCGATGCAGCAGGGTGTCGCTGTCGCCAAGGCCCTGGAAGCCATCGGTCATCAGCAGGAGCCGGAACCCTTTCAGTTCCAGGACCGAGGCGAGATGCTCAGCCTGGGCATCGGCGACGCCACCCTCACCGGGCTCGGGATCACCCTGGCCGGCCCCCTGGCCTTCAAGATCCGTCGAGCCACCTATCTCACCCGACTGCCAGGCCTGTCACTGGGGCTTCGCTCGGCCGGTGCCTGGCTGCTGAGCCGTTGAAGCAGGCCCATCTCGGCGGACGCACCCGAGGGCTCCGGCCCGGACAGCACCGACAGCTCGACCGCCTCAGCCATCGTCGTCATCCAGAGGGCAGTGGTGCTGACCTGCTGACCCTGGAACGGATGGCCGGCCTGGTGCAAGAGCTGGAGCTGTCCATGCATCTGGTGCTGGATGGACGAGGGCTGTGTCGGTTGCTCTGGCTGGGTCCCCTGCAAGGGTCCGAGGCCCTTCGCCAGCACCTGCCCCAGGCCCCACGCCGACGGAGCGGCGGCTGGCGGCTGCTGAGCTGCCCTTTCAGCCGCAGTGGACTCCATCAGGACTTGGCGGAGGCGGTGATTGCCCTTGATCTGAATCCGATCAGCTGGTTGCGCTTCGCCCCGGTTCCGTCCCGCGATGGTCTTCGCAGCGCCGAACTGTTGC
>CAJWIC010000048.1 GCA_913040905.1 uncultured Synechococcus sp.
AGGCGATGGACAAGGTGATGCCCACCTTTGATCCAGACATCGCCAAGATCGCTGGTCGCCATCTCATCGACAGCCGCGACATCGATGCGCGCTCCGGTCTTCTGGCCCGAAAGGTCACGCCTGGCTGCCCGGTGCAGATCGAGCTGGCTGATTTCAACAGCCGTGAGCTGGTGGAGACCCTCGAGGTGGATGCCGTGCTGGTGGCCACGGGTCGGGTTCCCAGCAGCAAGGGGCTCAATCTCGAGACGATGAACGTGGAAACCAACCGTGGTTTCGTTCCCATCGACGACCAGATGCGTGTGCTTGTCAACGATCAGCCCGTTCCTCACCTCTGGGCTGTCGGTGACCTGACGGGCAAATTGATGCTGGCCCACACCGCGGCCGCCCAGGGCACGGTGGCGGTGGACAACATCCTGGGCCACAGCCGCGAGATCGATTACCGCAGCATCCCCGCAGCCACCTTCACCCACCCTGAAATCAGCTCGGTGGGACTGAGCGAAGTCGATGCCAGGGAACTCGCCGCCCAGGAGGGCTTCGATCTTGGTTCGGTGCGCAGCTATTTCAAGGCCAATTCCAAGGCACTGGCTGAACTGGAAAGCGACGGCCTGATGAAGCTGCTGTTCAACAAAACCAGCGGCGAAGTGCTGGGTGCCCACATTTACGGACTTCACGCCGCTGATCTGATTCAGGAAGTGGCCAATGCCGTGGCCCGTCGTCAGAGCGTGCGGCAGTTGTCAACAGAGGTGCATACGCACCCAACGCTCAGTGAAGTGGTGGAAGTGGCCTACAAGCAGGCTGCCTCGCAGCTCGTGGCCTGATCCAACGCTGGTTCATCTTTATCGCCACCAACCCCCCCTTGTTCATGGAGATCCGTCGTCGTCCCCCCAACCCCAAGGTGCGCGTGGCGCATCTGGAATATGCCGTTCCCCACGATGAGGAGGAACCCAGAAACATCCTTGAAAAGATCGTCTGGGCCAAGGACCGTGAGGTGGATGCAGCCCGCGAACGGGTGCCGTTGCAGAACCTCAAGCGTCAGATCGAGGATCTGCCTCCGACACGGGACTTTCTGGCAGCTCTGCGAGAGGCTCCGGTGCAGCCTGCCGTCATCGCAGAAGTGAAGAAGGCCAGCCCCAGCAAAGGGGTGATCCGCGAGGACTTTGACCCGGTGGCCATCGCCAGGGCTTATGCCGCCGGCGGTGCGCGCTGCCTCTCCGTTCTCACGGACAAGACCTTTTTCCAGGGGGGATTCGACGTTCTGGTCGAGGTGCGGCAGGCGGTGGAACTGCCCTTGCTGTGCAAGGAGTTCGTTCTCAGCCCCTATCAGTTGTTCCAGGCCCGGGCGGCTGGTGCCGATGCCGTGTTGTTGATCGCAGCGATCCTGACGGATCAGGATCTGCAGTACCTGCAGAAGGCGGCGGCGGCTCTGGGACTTGACGTCCTCGTTGAAGTGCATGATGCCGCCGAGATGGAGCGGGTGCTCAACCTTGGGGGCTTCCCCTTGATCGGCATCAACAACCGTGACCTCACCAGCTTCGAAACCGATCTGGCCACCACCGAGCAGCTCATGCAGCGCTTCGGCGACCGTCTTCGGGATCAGCAGGCGTTGCTGGTGAGTGAATCAGGTCTGTTCAAACGGTCTGACCTGGATCGCGTTCAGGCTGCTGGAGCCGAGGCGGTACTGGTCGGAGAGGCATTGATGCGTCAGCAGGACGTGCAGTCGGCTTTGACTCAGTTGATTCAGGGTTAGTCCGCCCTGTCCTGCAGAATGATTTTTTTAAAAGCAGTGCTTTGTTGATCAGCGTCCTGACCGGTTTTGCCGCCGGCGCCGTTCACGTCGTCGGCGGCGCTGATCACCTGGTGGCGATGGCCCCGTTCTCGCTGCGCAAACCCTTGCCGGCGCTGCGGGCAGGTCTGGCTTGGGGAGCTGGTCATTCGGCCGGAGTGGTGCTCCTGGCTTTGATCTCAATCGGGCTTAAGGATCTGGTCCACGTCGAAACGATGTCCTCCTGGGCGGAATTTCTGGTGGGCGTTGCTCTGTTGGTGGTGGGTGCTCTGGCAGTGAGAACGGCCTTTGGGCTGGAGTTGCACAGCCATGAACACCATCACGATGGCGATCAACCCCACCAGCATCTGCATCTGCATGTGCGCGGTCAAAGCAACCACCGGCGCCATGCCCATGCCGCATCTGGACTGGGGCTTCTGCATGGCCTGGCCGGTGCCAGCCATCTTCTGGCGGTGATTCCTGCCTTGGCTCTGCCTCCCGTTGCTGCGTTCGGCTACATCGTCGCCTACCTCTGCGGTTCCATTGCAGCGATGGTTGCGGTGGTCATCGTGGTGTCGTTCCTGACCTTGCGCAGCGGTGCACGGTTGCTGCCCCTGCTGGTGGGTGGCACCGGAGTTCTCTCGATCGTCACCGGTGCGATCTGGTTGCAGAAGACGTCGTCGGCGGTCTTCTGAGACACGAGACAGCCACACCGATCAGCAACGCCGTGGGTATGGCCCCCAGCTGGCGACTGTCGGTGCTGGCGGATGGGTTGTCACCCAGCAGGTGCATGCCGTTGGGTTCAAGCCTGTGCAGCCGCTTGATCAGACGAACCCCTGGCTTCCTGGGATGCCATGCCACCACGATGTCGCCACGTTTTGGACGGATTCGCTGGTTGACCAAGATCCGATCTTCGGATGCCAGGTGAGGGAGCATGGAATCTCCCTGAACCTGCAGCAGCCGTCGCCGGCCACAAAAAAACAGCAGCAGATCCTTGAGACCTGCTGCTGCCAGTGGAGCGGACAACCTGTCCGGATTCAGGAGGCGGTGACCCAGGCGTCGCTGCGGCCCTTCGACTGCCAGAACATGCCGTGGATCTTCTCGACGGCGGCCATCAGCTCCTCTGCTTTGGCCTGATCAATGTTGACCTTGCAGGCGCTGCAGAGTTTGGCGGCCTTCCAGAAGGTGTCGTGCAGGTCTGGGAATGTGGCCAGGTGCTCAGGCTTGAAATAGTCAGTCCAGAGGATCAGCAGTTCCTTTTTGGTCTTCTGCGCTTCCTTTTCCTTGATGGCCACATAGCGACCGAAGGTGTTGTTGTAGGCCGCTAGAGCTGCGGCATCACCAGCAGCGGGAGCTTCCATGGCCTTGAGCTTCTTGGTCATGGAGAGGACTGCTTCCGCAGCGACGCGGGCGGAAGCGGGGTCATAAACGCCGCAGGGGCCGTCGCAGTGGGCTTCTGCCACAGCGGCAGGAAGAGCGCGGACGAGGGCGGTGAGGGCCGAGCGCAGCATCGGTTGGGAACGAAATTGCTTTCCTGGAGCCTAACTGCGGCCCATCACTTCACGTCGAGCAACTCCACCTCGAACACCAGGGTGGCGTTGGGGGGGATCACGCCACCGGCGCCACGGCTGCCGTAAGCGAGGTCTGGTGGGATCACCAGCTTGCGCTTGCCGCCAACCTTCATGCCAACCACCCCTTCATCCCAGCCTTTGATGACCCTCCCGGCTCCGAGGGGGAAGTTGAAGGGGGTTCCGCGGTCGTAGCTGGCGTCGAACTGCTTGCCGTTTTCAAGCGTTCCCCGGTAGTGCACCTGAACGGTCTGGCCGGAGGCGGCTTCGGCTCCTTCACCGACCTTCAATTCGGTGATCTTCAAGCCACTGGCCGTGATCTGGGTGTCGGGGGCATCGAGGGGGCCGCCGAGGGCGGAGGCATCGGCCTGATTGGTGTCGGGAGCCATGGCAAACAGGGTTGGGTTGGGGTCATCAGGGTCCAGCTCGAAGCTGGACCGTGCCGCTGCGGTGACAGGGGCCGATCGGTTCACAACGCTGGCGGTTGCGGCAGAGGTGTTGGCTGCGGCGGCTGCGTTGACAGTGGAGGGAGCCACCAGCTGGCTGACCAGGGCCAACAGCAGGCAGAGCACGCAAACGGTGGAGCTGATCAGGATGTCGCGCATGGCTGCCGCATCGGGTTGCGTTGATTCTGGCCCCAGAAGGGGTCGTTCAATCGCCACGATTGAGCTGACGCAGCTGCTGCTCGATGCGGTCGATGCGGCCCCGCAGTTCATCAACTTCCTTCTGACTGGCGACGCCGATGTCCTGCAGGAGGTTGTCGCGGTTGCGCTCGATATCCCGCTCCACCTTTTCTTCCAGTTCCGGGGTTTCGCCCCGAAGCGCCTTCATCACATCATCCACAAGGGCGGAGGCCTGGTTGGGGTCCAGACGGCCGCGACTCACCCAGTCCTGGGTGACTCCGCGCAGACGATCGGCCACAAGGGTTGTGGTGCCGAGACCGCGCACAAGCAGCTGTTGCAGAGGGTTGGCGGTTTCCATCCTTCGCGGTTGCGGCCTGGCATCAGGATGACGCTGCTGCGCCTTGCT
The DNA here is from genome assembly GCA_913040905.1 of uncultured Synechococcus sp. The sequence goes on from CAJWIC010000048.1 coordinate 4,360, forward strand.
GACCATGGGCGATCTCCGTTCTCAGCCACTGCTGCGAAGTGTTCTGGGTGGAGTCCTGGCCGGACTGGCCCCCGGGGCGGCGGGTCCGCTGGCGATGCTTCCTGCTTTAGCCCTGTTGTGGTCGCTGGCGGACCGACCGCGCGATGCGGCGTTCTGGGGGCTGTTCGCCGTTCTGATCAGCCACCGCTGGATTCTTGGCCTGCATCCACTCACCTGGATGGGCCTGCCGGCTTGGCTCAGTCTGCCGGTGGCTGTTTCGCTCCTGTTGGTCTGCTGCGTTGCGGCATCCCTGCTGCTGCTGCTCTGGTCGCTGTTGGCCCGGTGGTGCCGCTCACGGGACGGGAGTTGGCGGTTCGGACAGGTGCTGCTGCTGGCGATGGTCTGGGGGGGAGCGGAACTGCTGCTGGAGGGGTCTCCTCTGTTCTGGATCGGTGTCGGCGGGAGTGTGTTGCCTCTGGACCGGTCACTGGCTGGCCTGGCCCGCTGGCTGGGCAGCGGCGGGCTGGCCACGCTTCAGCTGATCTGGGGGTGGGGGCTCTGGCAGCTTTGGCGCCGTCGGGGGAGACGCAGCACCGGTTGGTTGCTGTCCCTGCTGCTGGCCCATGCCTTGGGGGCGCTCAGTCTCAGTCCGCCGCCCGCCCTCGCAGCCCTGCGCCTTGGTGCCTGGCAGCCGGCGATTCCCACCCGTGAGAAGTTCAGCCCGGAGCGCCAGCGGCGCTTCAACGCAGCGTTGTCAGCGGCTTTGCAGCAGGCCGCGGCCCTGAAGGTGGAGGCGTTGGTGGCTCCGGAGGGAACCCTGCCCTCCCGCTGGCAACCCGATGATGTGGGGGGGGTGCCCTTGCCGTTGATCAGCGGTGGTTTCCGCTGGGTTCGAGGGCAGCTGCGCAGCAGTGTGGTGCTGGTAAGGCCCGATCATGCAGCGTTGGAGCCCCTCGTGGACAAACACCGTCTGGTGCCGCTCGGTGAGTGGTTGCCGCCGTTGCCGGCAGGCTTCACCCGGGGGTTGTCGGCGGTGGGGGGGCTTCAGCCCGGCGATGCTTCCCGGTCTGTGCAGGCCTGGCCTTCACCCTCCGCCATCGCGATCTGCTACGAGATCAGCGATGGATGGGCCTTGGCCAAGGCGACGTCGGAGGGGGCTGAATGGTTGTTGACCATCGCCAATCTCGATCCGTACCCCCTGCTCTTGCAACGGCAATTTCTGGCCCTGGCTCAGCTGCGGGCGATTGAAACCGGTCGCGACCTGCTCAGCGTGGCGAACACGGGCCCGACGGCGCTGGTGTCGGCGGATGGATCGGTGCAGCGGTTGATGGAGCCGGGGAGCGAGGCTGTTGCAGCTGCTGAGCTTCAGCGGCGGAGACGGATTTCGGGCTATTCGCGGCTGGTCAGCGGCTGGACCTGGTCGTCGCGCTGAATCAGACCTCCCCCCAGCACCGTCTCTCCGCTGTAGAAGACAGCGGCCTGTCCGGGCGTGATGGAGAACTGGTCATCACGGAATTGCAGCCGGCAGCGATCGGGGCGCTGTCGCGCTTCATCCTCTGGTTGATGGGGGATGGGTGTGAGTTGCGCCGCCACCGGTTCACTGCGGTAGCGCACCTGAACCTCCACCTCCAGCGGCTGTCGGGGCGGGGTGATGGAGACCCAGTTGATGGCTCCCACCACACAGCTGCGTCGCCCTGCCTCCGCACGGGGCGCCACCACGACGCGGTTCATCGCAGGGTCCAGCCGGATCACATGCAGCGGTTCCCGCCAGGCCACACCGAGGCCCTTGCGTTGGCCGATGGTGAAGTGCTCGATTCCGTCATGTTCGCCTACCACCGTGCCGTCATTCAGAACGATCTCGCCTTGGCGCGGAGGGAGATAAGCATCGAGGAATGCCCGCATGGAGCCATGGTGATCCGCCAGGCAGAGGTCCTGGCTTTCCGGTTTTTCCGCCGTGCGCAGGCCGTGCCGTGCCGCTTCCAGTCGGGTGTCGGCTTTGGTGAGTTCGCCCAGCGGGAAAACGATCCTTCCCAGCACGTCCTGGGGCAGGTCGTAGAGGAAATAGCTCTGGTCTTTGCGGCGGTCGAGTCCGCGCAGCAATTGATGCCGGCCCTGTGCACCGCTATGGCGGATCCTGGCGTAATGGCCTGTGGCGATTCGGGGGAGCTCCCGTTCCTTGGTGGCCCACTCGAGCATCGGTCCGAATTTCACCGAGCGGTTGCACTGGGAGCAGGGCAGGGGTGTGATGCCGTCGCGGTAGCCGTCCACCAGCCGCTGCACAATTTCCTGCTGGAAGGTGTTTCGCGTGTCCACCACGTGATGGGGGATGCCGAGCTGCTCGCAGATTCCGGCTGCATCGACGAGGCCTTCGGCGCAGCAGGCGCCTTTGCCACTCATCAACCAAAGCGTGAGGCCCTCGACCTCCCAACCCGCCTCCACCAAGAGGGCTGCGGTCAGGGAACTGTCCACTCCGCCGGACAGACCAACGGCTACACGGTGCTCCCCTGGCCAGGTCCGCAGCCGATCCAGCGCTGCCTCCCCTGCAGCTGATGGGAGTTGATCAGTTGAGCTGATGGCGCTGCTCATCGGAGGTGTTGACCTCACTCCAGTGTGTGGGGTCGTGGAATGGGAGCGGTTGTGTTGGGACAAGCCGTTCGGCCATCAGACAATCCAACCGCAGCAATTGTTGTCATTCAATCAGGACAATTCCTGGGGAATACTTCTGAATGATCACGTTTTCAACACGAAACTTTGTCTTCGGAGGTGGTCCGATAAGACATTTCTTCATTGAATGCGATGGAGCGATGAAGTGTTTCGATTCGCTCGCACAAATCTGAAAGGTTGCTGAAAACACTTCTGTTTTTTTGATCTTTATAAGAAGGTTTTGTGACCACGGCGGAGGACACGCAATGGTTTCATCGGCTCAGAAACCCATCGATTCCCAGCGCCGTCGGAGCAGTGATCCAGTCAGCTGGTACCTGGCCACCATCGGCCGCATTCCACTGCTGACCCCTGCCGAAGAAATCGAACTGGGCAATCAGGTCCAGGCGATGATGACGTTGACGGAAGACGGTTCCAAAACTTTTGAAGACCACGAACTGACCGGTCAGCAGCGCCGATTGCTTCGCATTGGTCGACGGGCCAAGGAACGGATGATGAAAGCCAACCTCCGCCTGGTTGTGAGCGTTGCCAAGAAATATCAAGGCAAGGGTCTGGAATTGCTCGACCTCATCCAGGAAGGATCCTTGGGGCTCGAGCGTGCAGTCGAGAAATTTGACCCCACCCGCGGTTACAAGTTCTCCACTTATGCCTTCTGGTGGATTCGCCAGAGCATGACCCGTGCCATCGCCTGTCAGTCCCGCACCATCAGGCTTCCCGTCCATCTCAGCGAGCGACTCACCACGATCCGCAAAGTGAGTCTTGATCTGGCTCACAAGCTCGGTGCGATGCCAAGTCGCGTGGAAATCGCCGAGGCGATGGACATCCCCTTGGATGAGCTTGATTCACTCCTCAGGCAGGCCCTCACCACCAGCAGCCTCGATGCCCCTGTGAATGGGGAGGAGGGTCGCAGTTTCCTGGGAGATCTCATTGCCGACTCCTCGTTGGATGAACCCCTCGACATTGTTGAGCAACGCATTCACCACGAGCAGCTGGGGCGTTGGCTCAGTCACCTCAGCGAGCAGGAGCAGCACGTGCTGAGGCTGCGCTTCGGGCTGGAGGGCAACGAGCGTCACACTCTGGCTGAAATCGGTCGCTTGATGGATGTCTCCCGCGAACGTGTCCGTCAGGTTGAGCTCAAAGCGTTACGCAAGTTGCGCAATCTGACCCGGCGTCTGCCTAGCGGTATCTGAGTTCCAAGAGGAATTCTGGGATCAGGGGATCAGTCTTCGGCCCAGATGTAGCGGGTCAGCTCCGCTGGATCGGGCTCGGGGGCTGCAAGGGCGAACTCCACACAATCCTCAACAACGCCATCGATCTCTTTTTCGATGGCACGGAGTTCGTCGCTGTTGACCAGCCCCTGGCCCGTCAGGTCTCTCTCCAGGGCCTTCAAGGGATCCCTCTGAGCCCAGAACTGTTTCTCCTGTTCAGCGCGGAGTTCATCCGGGTCTGCAAGGGAATGACCGCGGAAGCGATAGGTGAGGCACTCCAGCAATGTGGGGCCTTCCCCGGCCCGTGCTCGATCCAGGGCTCGCTGGGTGGCAGCACGCACGGCAAGCACATCCATGCCGTCCACTTCTTCCCCGGCCATGCCGAAGGAACTGGCCTTGCGCCAGATCTCCGGGTCACTGGTGGCCC
>CAJWIC010000049.1 GCA_913040905.1 uncultured Synechococcus sp.
GATCTTGGCGGTCTCCGCCATGAAGTGGACACCGCAGAAGGCGATCACATCGGCATCGGTGCTGGCGGCTTTGCGGGACAGCTCGAGTGAATCACCGATGAAGTCGGCGATGTCCTGGATTTCCGGTTCCTGGTAGTAGTGCGCCAGGATCACGGCATTGCGCTCCTGCCGGAGTCGGTTGATCGCCGCAATGAGGGCGGTGTCAGCGCTCATCGGAGATGGACGGGCAGGATGGACTCAGCCTAGGCATCTGCTCTGACGCATCTCCGTCTTGCGATTGCGGGAGATCTTCACGGCGCCTGGGGGGCGGATGATGAGCTTCTCCTGCAACGGCTTCAGCCCGACGCCGTTCTTTTCGTTGGTGATCTCAGTGATGGGGATCTGCGCTTGACCCGCCGCATCCGTTCACTGCCTCATCCCATGGCCGTGATTCTGGGGAACCATGATCGGGGCCGGGATCGCAGCGGGGATGTTCTGCGTCAGCAACTCGCCCTTCTTGATGGCGTTCACTGCGCCTGGAAACGGCTGCGACTTGATCCACTGCCGCTGTCGATCGTGGGGGCTCGCCCCTGCAGTTCCGGTGGGGGATTTCAACTGTCCAAAGCGGTTCAGGCTGTTTACGGACCGGTGTCATTGGAGGAATCCGTTCAGCGGATCACATCAGCGGCTGCCGAGGTCCCTGAGGATCAGCCGTTGGTGGTGATGGCCCACTGCGGACCCACCGGTCTCGGTTCGGATCGCGCCAGTCCCTGCGGCCGTGACTGGAAAACCCCGGCGCTGGACTGGGGCGATCAGGATCTGGCCCTGGCCCTCGATCGCATCGCTCGCCATCGCGTTCCCGATCTGGTGGTGTTCGGCCACATGCATCACCAGCTCAAACGAGGCTCCGGCCTGCGTCAGAGCCTGGTGCGAGACCGTCGTGGCACGGCGTATCTCAATGCCGCCTGTGTGCCCCGCAGCGGTCGCGACGCCGGGAATCAGCAGTTGTTGCATTTCTCATGGGCGGAATTTGAGGGGCCAGCCCTGACCCACCTCAGCCATCGCTGGTATCAACCGGACGGGCAACTGATGCACCAGGAGCTTTTGCCCCGTCAGGAGCCCCTGGCGTGCTGATTTACGTCTGCAGCAGCAGCCATGGCTTTGGCCATGCGGCCAGGGATGCGGCTGTGCTGCAGCAGCTGCGCCGACTTCGTCCCGACTGGCGTCTGGTGATGAGTTCGCTGGTCAGTCCTGGGTTTCTGTCGCTGCTGCTGGGGGATGAGCACATCGAACAACGACCCTGCCGCTGGGATGTCGGGATGGTCCAGGCGGATGCTCTCGGCTCCGACCCTTCCGCCACGCTGATCGCTCTGGCTGAGCTGGATGCTCGATTGCCGGAGCAGGTGCAAGCGGAGGCGAGCTGGATCCGTGCGCAGGGGCGACCGGTGTTGATTCTGGGGGACATTCCCCCCGCTGCAGCAGAGCTGGCTGCAGCCGTTGATGCCCCTCTGGTGTGGATGAGCAATTTCGGCTGGGACGAGATCTATCGCCCCTTCGGCGGAGCGTTTGAGCTGGTGGCGGAGCGTGCTCTGGAGTCGTATCGGTGCGGGCAACTGCTGCTGCGCTGTCCCTTTGATCTCGCCATGGATTGGGGACTGCCGGAACAACGGCTTGACCTGGTCTGCAGCAGCCCGAGGCCGTTGCCAAGTGTGGTTCAACAAACGCTCGAGGCCCTGGATCAACCGATCATTCAGGTGGGTTTCGGCGGCATGGGCCTGGATCTGGATCCGCAGCTGTTCGCCCACTGGCCTGATCATCACTTCCTGATGGCCTGTCCGCCCGATGCGAAGACTTCTGCGCGATTGGCCGGCATCGCCAACCTGACGCTGCTGCCCGACGGGGTGCGTCCCCTGGATGCGTTCCCATTCTGTGAGCGACACATCGGCAAACCGGGCTTCAGCACCTTCTGTGAGGCCTTGTCGCTGGAGTTGGGCCTGCATGTGGTGGAGCGCCAGGATTTCGCCGAGGTCAGTGCGTTGATGCAGGGTTTGATCCGGTATGGACGTCACCGACAGCTGACTCGTCAGCAGCTCATCGGTGGTGACTGGCAACTGGACCAACCTCTGTTGCCGGCTGAAGCGGAACCGCTGGCGGCTGGTGGCGCGCTGCAGGCCGCCGAACAACTGATCCGGATTGGCGACCCATTCTGTAATTGATTACGAAAAAATAAAATTGACTCAGGGGCGACATCTTTGCCACTGCTGATGCGATGGGCGATTTGTTGACTGGCATATATACCTATTGCCCTTGCATTCGTCTTCGACAAAGTCTTGAGCAAAGGAAAAGGTATTCTTTCCGTCCGTCGAAAACAATCATCCGCTTCTGGTTGCTTCGGCTCTTTTGAAATTGTTCTCTGAATGCTCTTTATGGCTATCCACGCTCTGATCGGTCGCAAGTCGCTCGTCGCGACCGTCATCGCTGGAGCCATCCCCCTCGTTGCTTCGACCACTCCCTCCTCGGCAACGCTTCTTCCGCCTGATTCCCGAGCTCAGCTGCTGAGTGAACCCGATGCCGTGCCGTCTCGGGCCATTCCTTATGTGATCACTCCGGAACGGCGGGCCATGCTCAACACCATCCGCTTCGCGGAAGGCACCTGGAAAGGTGGTCTGGACGTCGGTTACCGGGTGATGTTCGGCGGAGGTCTGATGCCTTCCCTTGACCGTCACCCGAATCGCGTGATCTACCGATCGCGCTACGCCAGTGCCGCCGCGGGTGCTTATCAGTTCATGCCGTTCACCTGGAACCTGGTGCAGCGCAGCATCGGCGTTCGCGGGTTCGGTCCTGAAGCCCAGGACCAGGGCGCGTTGTTTCTGATTCAGCGGCGCAAGGCTCTCAGCCTCACCGATGCAGGAACACTCACCCCAGTGCTCACGGCCATGCTGGCACCTGAATGGGCATCCTTCCCGACCCTTTCCGGTCGAAGTTTTTATGGGCAGCCCGTCAAGAAGTATTCCCGTCTTCGCTCCTTCTATGACGTGAATCTGGAGGAGCTGCGCCGGATCCGTGATCTCAAGCGCCAACAGCTCGCCCTGAACGTGGCTCCACCGCCTGCCATCTGCACTGGGTCCCGCATCGCCTGCGCGACCCAGCTCTGAGGGATTCCTTCAGCTGTCCGGCTCCTCGTTCAGGCGTCGACCCACCGTCGCCTGGGCAATGAAATAAGCGACAACGCCGCCGGTCAGGAAACCAACTCCGTTCCGCACAATCGGCAGGACGTCGGAGGTGCGTGTGATGACAGGCGCAATGCCGAACACACCGAACAACATCACCCACAGCGGTGAGAGCAGCAGCAACCAGGCCCAAGCAACGGTTTCCCCTTCTTTGCGTGGGTAAGCGGCAAATCCTGCAATCAGGCCACCGACGGCGGAGGTGGTGAGGGTCCACAGCCATTGCTCGAGAGGGAGCCCTGGCACCACCTGGCATCCGCCCCGTTCCAGGCATACCTCAACCGCATTCAAGGCATCGATGATGGCGCCATCCTCGCCGTGTTCCTTGACGTAGTACTGGTTGCCGAAACGCGTCTGCAGCTCCACCCAGTAGGTGCGAGGCATCAACGCGAAAAAGGCATCGCCCACATTGAAGTTGAGCAGGTTGCCCCCACGGGGATCCGCAACCAGCAGGAGGCTGCTTTCATCAAGGCCCCAAAATTCCTTCACGGCACGGCCAGGCGTGCGTTCGTACTGGGTCAGAACCCGCAGCTTCCAGCCCGTGGACTCCTCCACCTGATTGAGCCTCTTCTCCAGATTGCTGCGCTGGGGATCGGTGAAGGCCTTGGCGAGATCAATCACCGGCGTCGGGTGATCAGGCAGCAGTTCGGGGTTGTCGTAGGCGTGAGCTGGGAGGCCCCCCCCCAGGGCGATCAGGGTTGTCAGCAGCACGGCCCACAGCCCTGCGATGCGATGTGTTCCCATGGAGCTGCTGCAGTGGCGGGCATTCTCTCCAATGAATCCGACGGCTGCGGACTGTCCCTCCTGGTTGGCAACGCTTCTCCACCAGGCCGGTGGGACGGTTCCCTTCCGCCAATTCATGGACTGGGCTCTGCATCATCCAGAGCACGGTTATTACGGATCCGGTCGGGTTCAGATCAGTCCACAGGGTGATTTCGCGACGTCTCCATCGCTGGGCCCCGATTTCGCGACCCTGCTCGGTCGTCAACTGATCGATCTGCTGCGCACCCTGCCGGACCAGTCAGGACGGTTGTCGCTGGTGGAGGTGGGACCAGGGGAGGGCGATCTCGCGGCTGATCTTCAGACTGTGCTGGCCCGTCATTCACCTGATCTGATTGAGCGCTGTGAGCTTGTTCTGGTCGAACGCAGCGCCTGCCTTCGTCAACGCCAGCAGCAACGATTGGAGGGGATCAGCGGCTGTCCGGTGCGCTGGTGCTCGATCGAGGAACTTCAGGCTGCACCCGTTCAAGGTGTCGTGCTTGCCCATGAACTGCTCGATGCCTTTCCCGTGGATCGACTGGTGCTCCATCAGGGTGAGCTCCAACTCCAGGGCGTGCGCCTTCAGCAACACAACCGTCTGGGCTGGACAGCACTTGCCGTTCCCGCACCGCTGCAGAAGGAGTTGGAAAGCAGTGGGATTGTTCTACCCCCGCCAGGCAGCGACGACGGTTGGACGACGGAATGGCACAGCACCCTGCGGCCGTGGATGGCATCGCTGGCTTCAGCGGTGACCGACGGCGCTCTGCTGGTGATCGATTACGCCCTTGAGGCGTCCCGTTATTACACCGCCCGCCGGTCGGACGGAACCCTCATGGCCTACCGCCAGGGCATGGCGGGGCTGAATCCACTGGCCCAGGCCGGGGAGCAGGATCTCACCGCCCATCTGTGCATCGAGACCCTTACCCAGGTCGCTGCGCACCACGGTTGGCAACTGCAGGATCAGAGGCGTCAGGGGGAGGCGCTGCTTGCCCTGGGCCTGGCGAACGATCTGCATGCGCTGCAGCGGTTGCCCGCCACGGAACTGGCCCAGGCATTGAAACGGAGGGAAGCCCTGTTGCGACTCGTGGATCCAGCCGCCCTTGGTGACTTCCGCTGGCTTCTCTACAGCCGCGGTGCTGGGGCGAATCAGCTCAGCCTCGCAACTGGTCCAGACAACGCAGGATCTCGTCCCGGCTGATGTCATCCCGGATCTCCACATCGCCGATGGCTGTGGGCAGGATGAATCGCAACCGACCATCCTTCACTTTCTTATCTCCCTGAAGCGTGCGCAGCACCGCATCCGGATCGAGGTCCGGCCAGACGGTCGGCAGTCCGCAGCGCTGGATCAGTTGTGCCTGGCGCTCGGCATCCTTCGCGGTCCAGCTGCCGCGGTTCAAGGCCAGCTGACCGACCGCCACCATCCCGATCGCCACCGCCTCTCCGTGCAGCCAGGTGCCGTATCCACAAAGGGTTTCCACCACATGGCCAAAGGTGTGGCCGTAGTTGAGGACGGCTCGCAATCCACCTTCCCGTTCATCCGCTGCCACCACCCGAGCCTTGGCTGCTGCCGATCGCTCGAGAATGGTTTCGAGTCGATCACTGCCAAGTCCAGCGGCTGAGTCGGGGGCAGGCCCCTCTTCCAGGCTCTGGAACAGTTCGGCATCACCAAGGATTCCGTACTTGATCACTTCCGCCATGCCGGCTCTGAACTCGCGGACCGGCAGGGTGCTCAGCGTGTCTGGGTCGATCATCACCAGGCTCGGCTGGTGAAAGGCACCGATCAGATTCTTTCCGCCGGGATGGTTCACCCCCGTTTTGCCGCCAATGGCGGCATCAACCATCGCCAGAAGGGTTGTGGGGACCTGAATCACCCGGATCCCCCGCAGCCAGGTGGCGGCAGCGAATCCGGTCATGTCTCCGACCACCCCACCACCCAGGGCCAGCATCAGCGAGCTGCGCTCCAAGCGATGTCCAAAAGCGGCGTCGTGGATGGAGGCCACCGTGGCTTGCGTTTTCCGGTCCTCCCCGGCATCGATCACAAGCAGGTCAGCGTTGAAGCCTTGCTGTTGAAGGCTCTGCAGGCACACCTCGCCGTAAGGGCCCGCCACGTCTGGGTTACTGATCACCAGGATCCGGCGGCCGGGCTGAATTCCCGCTGCCAGGAGTTCGTCACCGAGGCGGTGAAGGCCACCGGCACCGATCACCACCTCGTAGGGGTTGCGTTCCAGCGCGACGGAGATCCGACGCAGGGTTGGTGAGGCGACCATGGGGCGTTCAGCCGATGCCACCACTCTGCCGGGCGGAGATGGTGAAGCCGCCGTAACCTCATGCCAGTGACCGCTGAAATGTTGCGCCGCAGTCTTGTTGCCTGGGCGTTTCTGTTGCCGGCCCTGGTTCTGATCAGTCTTTCGGTTCTGGTCCCTGCGCTGATGGCTCTTCTGATGAGCTTCACCGCTTCTGGCCTTGACGTGAGCGAACCACTCCGCTTCATCGGACTGGCCAACCTGCAGCGGCTTCTGTTGGATCCGATGGTGCGGCGGGTGCTGTTCACCACGTTTCTGTATCTCTTCGGCGTGGTGCCGCCGATTGTTCTCGGCTCACTGGCTTTGGCGGTTCTCGTGAACCGTGGTCTGCCCGGCAGTCATCTGATGCGCGGCGCGTTCTACACACCGGTGTTGGTGTCGATCGTGGTGGCGGCCATCGCCTTCCGTTGGCTCTATGCCGAAAACGGTCTGATCAATGGATGGCTCATCGCGTTACTCGGACCGTCGTTCACCCCCATCGGTTTTCTGACGTCACCACAGCTCGCCTTGCCGGCCGTGATGGTGGTGACCTTGTGGAAAGGTCTCGGGTACTACATGGTGATTTTTCTGGCGGGATTGCAGGGCATCCCCAAGGAGCTGTACGAGGCGGCTGAACTCGACGGCAGTGAGGGCTGGCGTCAGCACGTGGACATCACCCTGCCCCTGCTTCGCCCCTACGTCTCCCTGGTGGCGGTGGTGTCATCCATTGCGGCCACAAAGGTGTTCGAGGAGGTGTTTCTGATGACCCAGGGAGGACCCGCTGATTCAACCCGGACCATTGTTTACTACGTCTACGACCAGGCTTTCGCTGAACTGGAGATCAGTTATGCCTGCACCCTCGGGTTGGCGCTGTTCCTGCTGGTGATGCTGTTCACCTTGGTGAGGCTGGCCTTCAGTGGCGATCGAGCCCTGATTTAGAGGGCAGGTGCTCCATTGAGTGGCAAGCTGCGAAGGATTGCGCAACCAGGGGGGGAATGACCACCACGGCCGAGATGATCGGTGTCGTCGGCGGCGGCCAGCTCGCCCGCATGATGGTTGAGGCTGCTGCCGCACGTCAGGTGGCCGTTGCTGTTCAGACCGCTTCAGCAGACGATCCCGCCTGTGCCGGGGCATCCCGTCAAGTCGTAGCGGATCCCCGCGATGTGGCTGGAACCCGTCAATTGGTGGTCGGTTGCCAGGGGATCACCTTCGAAAACGAGTGGGTCAATATTGACGCCCTCATTCCCCTGGAGCAGCAGGGGGTGCGGTTCCGACCAGCCCTCGCCGCCCTCTCCCCTCTGGTCAACAAGTTGTCGCAGCGGCAGCTGCTGTCTGATCTCTCCATCGCCACGCCACCGTGGTGCCCTTTGAGTCAGATCTCTCCGGCCCAGCCGGCCCTGCCTCAGGGTTGGTCGTTCCCGGTGATGGCCAAGGTGGCCCACGGCGGATATGACGGCAAGGGGACCGTCGTTGTGAAGTGTGTTGACGACCTGGCTCGCCTGATTCGTGCTGTGGAGAGCGATGAGTGGTTGCTGGAGTCCTGGGTCACATACGAGCGGGAGCTGGCGATGGTGGTGAGTCGTGATGCACAGGGACGGGTGCGCAGCTTCCCCCTTGTGGAAACCCACCAGACCCAGCAGGTCTGTGACTGGGTTCTGGCTCCGGCCGCAGTGGATCAGGGAGTCGAAGCGCAGGCGTACAACGTCGCTGCGTCCCTGCTGACCAAACTCAATTACGTCGGGGTTCTGGCCTTGGAGTTTTTCTTCGGTCCCGACGGTCTGCAGGTGAATGAGGTGGCTCCACGAACCCACAATTCGGGCCACTATTCGATCGAAGCCTGTAGCAGCAGTCAATTCGACCAGCAGGTGTGTATCGCCGCCGGTCTGCCGGTTCCTTCCCCTGAATTCACCAGCAATGGCGCCTTGATGGTGAACCTGCTGGGGCTTGAGACTCCCACCACGCCGCTTCAACAACGCCTGGACGCCTTGACGGCTTTACCCGATGCGCACCTGCACTGGTACGGCAAGTCACCGGAAACGCCGGGTCGGAAGCTCGGTCATGTGACCGTTCTCCTGCCAGGGCCAGACGCGAATGATCGTGAGCTTCAGGCCCAGTCCGCACTGGAGCTGATCCGCGGGATCTGGCCATCCCCCGGTTGAATTCAGCCTTAAGCTGAATGCTGAACTGCTGTGTTGGTGACGGCCTTTTTCTAGTGCTCTGATCTGACTCTCTTTC
>CAJWIC010000050.1 GCA_913040905.1 uncultured Synechococcus sp.
CAATCGGTTGGTCGGCGGTCCGGATGTTCATCCTGATGCTGGCGGCCTATGTGGTGGCATCGGCAATCGTGACGCCTTACATCCGGCGAGCATCGAAGCAGAGAGTCCGCTACTCGCGGCGAATCAACATGATTTTGATGGAATCATTGCGTTCCATGCGTGATGTTCATCTTTATTCGGCAGATCGTTATTTCTTGGATGGCTTTTCTCGCAATGGAATTGTCGCCAAGCGTTACGAGCGTCTTGTGAAATTGCTGCCTGATGTGCCGAGGTTCCTGATTGAGCCGGCGGCGATCACAATTTTGTTTGCTGCAGGTTTGGCGCCGGTTGTTATCTCAGGCGATGTTGGAAATGTGCGTGATTCGATTCCGGCTATTGTTGCTGTTCTGATTACGTTGACGAGGATTTCTGCGCCGCTGCAGAATACATTTCGCAATCTCAATAAGTTGCGTGGTGGTTTGCCTGATATCAAAGATGCCTTGGAGCTTTTGTCACTCTCTCCCCAGCGATTGCTCTTGGATGCTGACTGTGTTCCCACTCCTTCGGGGGTGATGCCGCGGCGTTCGATTCAGTTGGATCATGTCACCTTTCAATATCAGAATAGTTCGACGGAAGTATTACGTGCCATTTCGATGACGATTCCTGTGGGGTCTCGTATCGCTTTGGTCGGCCGTACCGGAAGCGGTAAAACCACGATCGCCCATATTCTGCTTGGTCTGTATCAACCAACCTCAGGCGAGTTGCGCCTCGATGGGTTGGCTGTAGCACCTGAAGAGATGCCCGCATGGCAAGCCAACTGTGCGTTGGTTCCGCAGGATATTCGGCTTTTGGATAGCAGCCTGAGGGAAAATGTTGCCTTCGGGGTGCACCCTGACGAGATTGATGATGCCAAGGTGTGGTCAGCCCTTGAGTCAGCCCAATTCGATGAAGCTGTGGCGGATATGACCCATGGCCTCTACACCATCATCGGGGAAGATGGGGTCAAGCTTTCCGGTGGTCAGCGCCAGCGCCTTTCCCTGGCTCGGGCCTTCTATCGCGAAGCCAAGGTGTTGGTCTTGGATGAGGCAACGAGTGCTTTGGACAATCGGACTGAGCACGATGTGATGCAAGCCCTTGATCTGATTGGTCGTCGGTGCACAACCATTGTGATCGCCCACCGGCTTTCCACGGTGCGAAAATGCGATCGTATTTACGAGGTGGATGGTGGCGTGATCAAGGCCCAGGGAGATTACGAATCCCTTTGCTCCACATCAGATAGCTTTCGTGATATGAACCGGCTGGAGTTGAGCTGAATGGGTAGAAAGCCAGACATTCTTTTGCTGGCTACGGCGGATTGGGACCATCCCCTATGGACCAACAAGCAGCATGTCGCCTGTTCTCTGGCAGCCCGTGGACATCGCGTGTTGTATGTGGAGTCCCTGGGTTTGCGCGCAATTCAGCCAACGGGTCGCGATTGGTCCCGGGTTTGGAAGCGTTTGTTGCGGGCCTTTCAATCGCCCAGGCCAGTGCGTCCAGGGATTTGGGTTTGTTCTCCGTTGGTTCTCCCTGGTGTCACGCAAGGACCGTTGTATCGATTGAATCGTTGGCTGTTGAATGCAACCTTGGCCTGGATGCGGCTTCGGCTTGGTTTGCAAAGGCCATGGTTGTGGACCTATAGCCCGCTCACCCTGAAGTTTTTGGATCCAGAGCAGTTCAGTTTGTGTGTTTATCACGCTGTGGATGCTGTTCAAGAGCAGCCATGCATGCCGCGTGGTGTGATTGAGCGACAGGAGAGATTGTTGTGTGCTGCGGTGGATCAGGTGTTTGTCACATCACCTCAATTGCGTCGTCAGCTCACCCCGGTGTCCAGGCGTCTTCGCTTTGATCCCAATGTCGTTGACCAGGAGCATTTTGCGACGGCGATGGCATTCGATAAGAAAGACCTCCCGAGGGATCTCGCGGCTATACCCGAGCCAAGGGTCGGCTTTATCGGTGCAATCAGTACCTACAAGCTTGATGTTGCTTTGGTGGCTGCCATCGCTGGAGCGCATCCTTCCTTGAACTTTGTGTTTATTGGGCCGCAGGGGGAGGGTGAGATGAGCACTGATCTCTCTTTGTGGAAAGATAGACCGAATATTCATCTTCTGGGTCCAAGGCCTTATCAGGAGTTGCCGGGCTATTGCGCTGGATTTCAGTGTGGCTGGTTGCCTCTGCAGCGCAACGCTTATACCCAGGCGATGTTCCCGATGAAATTTTTTGAGTATCTCGCTGCTGGTTTGCCTGTCGTGGCGACATCGATTGATGCCCTGCAAGAGTTTCAATCTGCTGCTTGGTTGTGCGAGCCAGAGCAGAACGCGTTCTCCAAGGCTCTGGTGGGGTGCATCCAGGGAGAAGGGCCAGCGCGCTCAGTGCGCCTCGCCTTGGCGCGTCAGCACACCTACACGGCGCGAACGGAGCGCATGATGCAAACCCTTCGGGAGGGGGGATTGTTGTGAGCGAGACCACAGCATTCAGAATCAGCATCTTGACGGTGTGCATGAACCGTCAGATTCACCTCAGGCAGTCTGCACAACATCTGTCTGCACTGTCTCAGCATGATGAGCATCTGATTGTGGATTGGAGCAGTGCTGATCCGCTGCAGCGCAGCGAATTGCCTCTTGATCCTCGGATTCGATTGCACCGCGTTGAAGGGGAAGGACAATGGAATCTGTGTCGGGCTTATAACTTTGCGGCGTCTCGATCAACTGGATCGATCTTGCTGAAGCTTGATGCTGATAGTTGGCTCGATCCTGCACTTGAGCTTGAACAGTTGCTCCAGCAAGCCCCCATTTGGTTGGGGTCAGGCTCCGGGGGAACGGCTGGTCAATGGTTGATGGAACGCGGCTCTTTTGATGCTGTCGGAGGATTTAATGAACGAATGTCGGGCTGGGGTTTTGATGACAAGGATTTATGTGCACGACTGGTTATGCAGTTTGGTGCTCAGGTGAAAACATTGCCGCCTGGTGCGCTTCAGGCCATCCATCACAGCGATTCTGTGCGGGTTGGTGGTCGCCTGGGCCAGCCGATCAAGGCGTTTGCGCGTCACCAGGCTCTCGCGGCTCTCCGTGCCTCTCGGCTGAACAATCGCATGGTGGCCGCGGAATGTCCCTGGGGGCGGACGTCGATTGCAACGCAGTATCGGTTGGTCTCTGGTCCGCCGTCGGATTCGGTCTGGTGTGCCGATGAAGCAACAATTCCACAGTTGCCCTTGTCTGTTGACCGTTCCCTGCGGCAGCAGCGTCGTCGCACGTTCTGGAACGTGTTGCTGGCGATTCCCGATGCAGCCCTGGAGCAGCTGCCGCTCAAGCTGCTTCCCCCTGATTGTTCTGGTCAGTGGAGGGTGCGCTGGTGGCATCGGTTGTATTGGTCCACGATCCGTCGGTTGTTGTTGCTTCCAGTTGTGATCTTGGGATGCCTCAAGGGCAGTGGTCGTCTGCTTCGATGATGGGATCTTGGCTGCGGCGTGGCTGGCGTCGATGGCGTGCCTGGCGCCATCGTGCGCGTTGTTCAGAGCTCAGTCATCGGATTAATGCTGCCCTGCAGGACCATGATCTGGTTGGCGCCGTGGAAGGTTTGCAGCAGCAATTGCGCTTGGATTGTTCCCATGATGTGGAGCGTCTGCTCTTTGTGAGGCAATCAAGGCCTGCTTCGCAGCGCATGAGCCTGAATTTATTCATGGCCATGGATCGCTTGTCTCATCTGCGTGATCATCATCAGTTCTATGTGCTGATCGCGATGGTCCATAGCGCTTTGCAGCTTGATGATGCTTCCTGTCTCTCTGAACTCAAGCCACGGTTGTGCCTAGCGGCCTGCTTGGAGTGTGTTTCATCAAAGCAATTGATCGTTCCTGGCCGGAATCGTGAGCATCCCTTTAAACAACTGATTTCAGCACGATCTTGCTTGCTTCAGGTGGAATTGCGTGATCGGAATATGGTGGCTTGTCAGCACATTGCCTGCGCCAACCTTGAGTTGCTGGAAACGCTTCCATGGACCAAATTGCCGGCTGATGTACTGCTGCGCAGCACCACAAATCTTGTCAAAGCGCTGTTGCCCTGTTGTGTGCTGGAACAGCAGCGTGGCCGTCTCCAGGCATGTTTGTCTCGGCTCGAACAGCACCTCCGTGGGGCACGTTTTGACGCGTTGCGTTCCGCCGCACGGGAGGATCACCTCACCTTTTTGCGCTCGGTCTTGGCTTGGTTGGATGCGGTCAAGACCAACGGTGAGAGCAGCGAATTGCTCAACCAGCTGCGCCCTTGGTTGCTGAGTAACGATGCAGTGTCGGTTCGGGCCGGAGTGCAGCAGTTGACCTGGACGGTGTTGGCTTAACGGGTATGGCGCGAATTGCAGTTCATTTGCATCAACTCAGCCTCGGTGGCGCAGAACGAATCACCGTGATGTGGTGCCAATGGTTGGTGGCAATGGGGCACCACGTTCAGTTGTTTTTGGGCCAATCGGATGGGAGTGAGTTTTTCACACCGCCCGCTTCTGTTCAGGTCATCCGTCGCCCTGCTGGGATCCTGAGTGTGATCTGGTTGCGTCAATCCTTGCTCCAGAACCCGCCGGATCTATGCATCGGGATGACAACACGCCCTGCCGTGAATCTCTTGTTGGCGAGTGTGGGGTGTCGTTGGCCCGTGGTTGTTGCGGAGCGCAACTACCCTCCGTCGCATCCACAGCCGTTGATCTGGTCATTGCTGCGCCGTTTCTTCTATCCGGCCGCTGCATTGCATGTGGTTCAGACGCAGCGGATTGCCGACTGGTTGCATCAATCAGGCCTGACCTCCAAGAGTGTCGTGGTGCCCAATCCAGTGGTTTGGCCCCTGCCCGTTCAGGATCCGATCCTGCAGCCCGACGATTTCATGTCGTCTGATGTGCGGGTTGTCCTTGCGATGGGGACCAAGCCCTTTCAAAAGGGTTTCGACCGACTGTTGGGGGCGTTTCAGGAGCTTGCACCCTGTTATCCCGATCTGGTGCTGGTGTTGGTGGGTGTTCACCCCGATCATCCGGATCTTGCTGCTCCCCTCCAGCGGATGGGGCCTCTGCGGCCAAGAATCGTGCTGCCCGGTCGTGTGGGAAATCCTGCTGATTGGTATCAAAGGGCTGATTTGTTTGTACTCAGCTCTCGATATGAGGGAAGTCCCAATGTGCTTCTTGAAGCGATGGCCGCTGGCTGTCCCTGTCTGGCGGTGGACTGCCCAACAGGCCCTCGCGAGGTGATTCGCCATGGAGAGAATGGATGGCTGCTCCCGGAGCGGAGCGATGCTCTTGATCTCGCCAGGGGGATCGAGACCTGTTTGAACCAACCGGCTCAATCCCGTCGATTCGGCCAGAGCGCGCGTGACATCCGTGATCAGTTCTCACCCGCCAAGGTTCAAGCCATGTTTCAGCGGTCATTGGAGCCATTGTTGAAGCCACGGGTGCTGGTTTTTGTGCCAACGCGGCGTTCGCCGACAGAAACTTTTGTGCGGGCCAATCTGGCGCGTATGCCCCTGGCTCAGATTGTGTACGTCGGTGATGAATGGGGCGGGTGGAAGCATCCAGGCCAGATGGCCTATGGGTTGGCCATTGTGGTGAGCAAGGCCATGACGCGGCTGGGCTGGCACCGCTTAGCCAGTTGGCCAGCAGCCTGTGTTGCCTTCCTGTTGATTCACCGGCATCGCGCTGATGTGGTCTTGGCGGAATTCGGTTTTCATGCAGTCCGCGTCATGGATGCATGTGCGTGGTCCGATGTTCCTTTGGTGGTGCATTTTCGGGGCTCCGATGCATCGGCCCATCGACGCTTGACCTTGCTGCGCGAGCGTTATCGCCGTCTGATGTGTCTTTCGTCCGCCTTATTGGCCAAAAGCCAGGTGATGAAGGATGTTCTGGTGGGGTTGGGGGCGGATCCAGAGGCGGTCACGATCACCCCATCGGGGGCCGATGAAACCGTGTTCCATGCGGATGATCCCGCCAGGCAGCCGGCCCACGTGCTGTTTGTCGGCAGGCTGATTGAGAAAAAGGGGCCATTGGATGCCCTTGAGGCCTTTGCCCAGGCACGCCAGCTGGCGCAAGAACCGTTGAGGGCTGAGATGCGGCTCCGTGTTGTGGGGGATGGTCCCTTGCAACTGGCAATGCAGCGGCGCATGAACGAGCTGGGTTTGCAGGGATGCGTTGATGTTCTGGGGGTTCAGCCGCCAGAAGCTGTGGCGGAGTGGATGCGCCAAAGTCGCTGTTTGCTTCTTCCGTCGCACATCGCCTCCGATGGCGATGCGGAGGGGTGCCCCGTCGTCGTTCTGGAGGCGCAATTGTCCGGGCTGCCGGTCGTCTCGACGCGGCATGCTGGAATCCCTGAGGTGGTTCTGGACGGAACGACGGGGTTGTTGGTTGAAGAAGGTGACGTTGCAGGATTGGCGCAGGCCTTGGTGTTGATGTGTCGTGATCCGCAGCGGGCCAAGCAGCTGGGTTCAGCGGGGCGTGCGCGGGTGATGCGTCACTTCACGGTTGACCATCATGTGAAGACGGTTGCTGATGTTCTGTCGCGGGTGGTTTCTCGTCAACAACAGCAGGCTGATCGATGACATCACCATCGATCAGCGTGATCACGGTTTGCATGAACCGTCTCGAGCACCTGCGAGCGGCTGCCTCCCGTGTGGCGCAATGGGAGCATCATTTTGAACACATTGTTGTTGATTGGTGCAGCCAGAGACCGATTGAGCGGGATCACTTATCTTCCGATCCGCGGTTGAGATTGGTTCGGGTTGATGGGGTTGCCGATTGGCATCCAGGCCAGGCTTATAACTTCGCGGCCTCCTGTGCGCAGGGTGAGTGGTTGTTTCGTTTGGATGCTGATTGTTGGGTCCAGAATCTGGATCCAACGTCGCTGATCCATCAGAGCGAGATCCCGGCCTGGGTGGCCAACGCGTCGCAAGAGGGAAGTCTGGGTGAAATTCTGGTTCCGGCTGAAAAATTCTGGGGCATTGGCGGTTACAGCGAGCTGATGAGGGGCTACGGCTTTGAAGACAAGGATTTTGTGTATCGCCTTGAAGCCGCGCACCATGCGTCCTGTGGATCTCTCGCTGCTGAACAGGTTCACTTCATCCCCCACGGACCCCAGTTGCGGGCTGTTGTGCGGGATTCGGATGCCGTTGCTCGAGCATTCAAACGATCGAGTTCGGCCTACAACCGTTTTGTTGCGGCATCAGTGCCTTGGACTGCTCGACGTCGGCGTGCGTCCTATCGGGAGCTCGGTGCTGATCACTGGTTGTGGGAGATGGGGACGTTGCCGGAATTGCCGGCGTCGATCGCTGAAGAAGCGCGTCGTATCCGACGCTCAACGTTCTGGGGCCATTTCTTGATGTTGCCCGAGCAGTATGTGATTCATGCACCGCAGGTGTTGTTGCCCTCTGATCAATCGGGGCGCTTCCATGTGCGCTGGTTCCATCGGCTGTATTGGCAGACCGTACGGCGACTGATTGCCTTGCCCCTTGATCTCCTTTCTGTTGTGCGGCGTTTGCGGGGATGACGGGCAAGCTGTTGATCTCCTGCAAGGCCTGGTTGGGTCGATTTCTGCGCCGTTTGTTGCGCGTGCCAGCCGAATATCTCGTTCGCCCTCAGCTCCGTGAAGGGTGTTTGTTGGAGGCGTATCGGGGTCTTGTTCATCAGGCCTATCTGTCGCCATCCTTTCAGCCCCAGCTCAGTGACCAGGTGTTCTGGAAAGGGCAGTGGAGACCGTGGCAAGGATTGCCCCCGACAAAATCACCTGCTGCACGGGAAAGAGATAATGCTGTTCATCATTACGGCCATGATGTTGTCCTGAAGCGATATGCATCTCTCCCTTTGGTTGCTCATCCACTCCCTTTCTTGTTGGAGCATGGGGTCAACTTCAGTGATGAGTCGACCTTTGAAAAGCCAGAAGATTGGGTTCGGACGTATCTCTGTATGGGGCCGCGTCGTGCATCTCTGCTGCAACAGCATGACGGGGTCTTGGGGAAAGCGATCGGTCCGTACATTCGTTATGCCCAGCCTCCCGTTGATCAGGAGCGTTTGGCCGCCCTGCGGCGTCAGTTGGGTCGGGTGTTGTTGCTGATCCCTCCCCATTCAACGGCCCAGCTCAATCGCTCGTGGTCTGATCGGGATTGGGTGGATCTGGTGGAGTCGCATCGCCGATGTTGCGGCTATCAGCATGTGATTTGGATGGGATTCTGGAAGGATCCATTTCCTTCACATCCACTACCCAAGGATTGGATTTTCGCCAGCAACGGCCATGCCTCCAATCCGTGGTTCCTCGATTGCCAGCGTTTGTTGTTTGAACTGAGTGAGGCGGTTTGCTGTTTTTCGATGGGGACCCATGTGGGTTACGCGATCGAGCTGAACAAGCCGTTGTTGATGT
>CAJWIC010000051.1 GCA_913040905.1 uncultured Synechococcus sp.
AAAGAGGCAGGAAAGAACCTTTGGTGATCCCCATCACCCGGCCAAGAAACCTGCCTCACATTATTTACACCACATCTAGTGGTTTTGCATGTATCGGCCCCTACAGGTAGTGGATTGCATGCAATCCAGGGATGCCGGGCGTGGAGATGGGGACTGGCGAAGCAAAGCTCTTCACCAGTGGTTTGGCAACCCGCTTGCCAACAACTCAGCTGGACTCGGCTTTCGCCTTTCTGGACGACTTGCCCTCGAGAAGCTCCAGCAGGGCTTCCATCTGAGCCATGACGCCGCGGACTTCACCAGATTCCGGCAGCAGACCGTCCTCCATGACGCCCTGATGCATCTCCCTCAGCTCCTGACGGATGTAGCGCAGGTGACTGACGACTTGCTCGCGTTTCGACTGCGACATCGATAACAGGACATTTCACCCATCCCTTTTACCCCATGATGTGTCAAGCCGAGTTCGCAGCGGGCGGCTCCCTGCTCCCGGGCTGGCCGCGAGGCTGAGCACAGAAAACGTCAGCAGAGCCTCCGGGCGAACCAGCACCGTCACCATCACAACGATGCCAAGGCCCAAGTATCGACCGATCAGGGTCTTAAAGAACGATGGAGAATAGGGGATTCGAACCCCTGACCTCTGCGGTGCGATCACAGCGCTCTACCAACTGAGCTAATTCCCCGCAGAGCCACGCTAACGCTGAGCCACACTTGCCTTGTCAGGCGCGATGCAGTGATGACCACCGCTCCAGGATCAGCCACCCCGATCACCCCCGAGCGCCTGGCGCAGTTTGATGAGGCGTCCATCGCCGAGCTGGCGAGGCGACTGGATGATGATGACTACCCGACTCCGTTTGCAGGGTTGTCGGACTGGCACCTGCTCCGGGCCCTGGCGATCCACCGCCCCGAGCTGACAGCCCCCTACGTCCACCTGGTGGATCAGGAACCGTTTGATGAGGACTGAGGTCTCCACACCTCTGAGGGGGCGCAGGCTGCTGGTGGCCGTCAGCGGCAGCATTGCTGCGGTGAAGACGCCCTTGCTGGTCAGTGGCCTGGTGAAGGCAGGGGCTGAGGTCCGCTGCCTGGTGACCCCTAGTGCCGCCAGGTTGGTGAGTCCGCTTGCCCTGGCGACCCTGAGTCGTCATCGCTGTTATCAGGAGGATGACGAATGGGATTCCTCCTGCAGTCGCCCCCTGCACATCGAGCTGGCGGAGTGGGCTGAGCTCGTGCTGGTCGCACCGTTGAGTGCCACCAGTCTCAGTCGCTGGAGCCAGGGATCAGCCGAAGGTCTGCTCGCCAGCGTGCTCCTGGCTTGCGAATGTCCGGTGTTGGCCGCCATCGCGATGAACACGGCGATGTGGAACCATCCCGCGGTTCAGAGGAACTGGCAGGTCGTGCAGACCTTCCCAGGCGTCGTTCCGTTGGTGCCCCAGCCAGGCCTGCTGGCCTGCGATCGCCTTGGTGACGGGCGCATGGCGGATCCGAGCATGATCGAGCTGGCGGCCAGCAGCCTGTTCAGCCGCAGTGATGCTGAACCTGTCTCCACGCAGGACTGGAGCGGCCGCCGACTGCTGGTGACGGCGGGCCCGACCGTTGAGCCGATTGATCAGGCCCGTCTGATCACCAACCGCAGCAGTGGGGCGATGGGGGTGTTGCTGGCCCAGGCGGCGCGTTTGCGGGGGGCTGAGGTTGTGTTGGTGCATGGCCCCTTGCAGGTGCCGGAGCCCTGGTTGGAATCCCTGCACTGTCACCCGGTCCAATGCGCTGCGGAGATGCAGGCGGTGTTGGAGCAGCAGCAGGCTGATGCCGATGCGATCGCCATGGCGGCAGCTGTCGCTGACCTTCGTCGCGGGGCCGGTACCGATGCTTCCGTAACGGGTAAAGCCGCCAAAGCGGACCTGGCGGTCCACCTCTCGGATGGCTGGGAGCTGGTGCCCGATCTCCTGCAGGGATTAGCGGCTCGGCGTCCGACGCAGCAGTTGATTCTTGGATTTGCTGCCTTGACCGGTGAGGACGCTGAGCTTCTGCGTCGCGGCGAGGAGAAGCGTCTCCGCAAAGGCTGCGATCTGATGCTGGTCAATCCCATTGATCGACCCGGTCAGGGGTTTGGCCAAGGCCGAAACGGTGGCTGGCTTGTGGGGGACGGCTGGTCGAAGCAATTGCCGGTGACCGGAAAATTGCAGTTGGCCCATCAGCTGCTGGATGCTCTCCTGGCGGTCAGGCAGCCATCCCCATCGAGTCCTGTCCCAGCAGGTCAATGAAGGTGCGCAGCTGAAGCCTGGGGATGTAGGGCCAACCGCCGCTCTTCTCCATGGTCTGCAGCAGGGAGAACAACTTCTGGCGATTCTCCGGAAGGCTCTGACGGAAGGGACCCTCCTGCACGTCGCGATGCACCCCCTCAAGCTCCCTCAGCAGCAGGAGCAGATTGTCGGGGCTGTTCTTGTGCTGATCCGCGATCGCGCGCAGTTCCTGCAGCAGTGGTGCCAGCCGATCGTGGAGGGGTTGTTGCTCTTGGCTGTCCACAGGTCGTCTGAAAGATGTTGAGAGCTGCAAAAGGCTAGCCATGAAGCCGGTTTGACCCTTGTAGGATCCGCGACTGACGGTGATTTCCGTCTGTACAGCGTTCAGCCCTCCGGCTTCTCCCATGCGCATCCGTCCTCTGCTGGCCGTCGTGCTGGCGCTCTGCCTCGCTTTCTTCACCACGGCCTGCAGTGGCGACAGTGAAGCCGTCCAGCGTGGCGGGTCCAACGTGACCTACGACGACATCCACAACACCGGTAAAGCCAACGATTGCCCCACCATCGGTGACTCCGCCCGGGGTTCGATCGCGCTGAGCGTGGGTGGCGGCTACGAACTGCGCGACATCTGCATGCATCCGGTCCAGGTGTACGCAAAGGAGGAGCCCAAGAATGCGCGTCAGCAGGCTGAATTCGTCGAGGGCAAGATCCTCACCCGTTACACCTCCAGTCTGGATGAGGTTTTCGGCGATCTGAAGGTGACTGAAGCCGGGCTCGAATTCCAGGAGAAAGGCGGTATCGACTTCCAGCCCATCACCGTTCTGGTGCCCGGCGGCGAGGAGTTCCCCTTCACCTTCTCCAGCAAGTCCCTCAAGGCAACGGCTGACGGTGCAGCTCTCACCACCAGCACGGACTTCGAAGGCACCTACCGCACCCCGAGCTACCGCACCAGTAACTTCATCGATCCCAAGGGTCGGGCCCTCACCACCGGCGTCCAGTACGCCCAGGGTCTGGTGGCGCTCGGCGGAGATGACGAGCAGCTTGAAAAGGACAACAACAAGCGCTACATCGATGGAGTCGGCACGATGAGCTTCTCCATCACCAAGGTGGATCCTGAAACCGGTGAATTTGCAGGTGTGTTCAGCGCCATTCAGCCCTCCGATTCCGACATGGGCGGCCGTGAAGTGGTGGACATCAAGATCACCGGTGATCTCTACGGGCGTCTCGAAGAGGCCTGATCCGGGCGGTTGGCTAACGCCATGTCATCCGAGGGGCTGCGGCCCCTCTTTTTTTGTGGCTGTTGTCAGGTGGTGATGATCTGGGAGAATCGCCCGGACTTCAGGCCTTGCCATGACCGCCAGCGCACCTGCTTCTGCCCAGCGATCCGGTGTGATTGCCCCCTACGGCGGTTCCCTTGTGGATCTGATGGTGCCCGAGGCCGAGCGTGCGGCCGTCAAGGCCACGGCCACCAAGTCGCTGGAATGCTCCGACCGCAACGCCTGCGATGTGGAACTGCTGGTGGTGGGTGGGTTCTCACCCCTGCGGGGCTTCATGCATCAGGAGGATTACGACGCTGTTGTGAGCGGTCATCGTCTGGCGGCCGGTCAGTTGTTCGGTCTGCCGATCGTGATGGACACCGACCGCGATGATGTGGTGGTCGGCGACACGGTGTTGCTGACCTACAAGGGGCAAGACCTGGCCGTTCTGCAGGTGGAGGCCAAGTGGGAACCCAACAAGGTGGCCGAAGCCAAGGGGTGTTACGGCACCACCTCGATTGAGCACCCTGCGGTGCGGATGATCACCATGGAGCGCAAGCGCTTCTACCTGGGAGGCAGCCTCAAAGGCCTCGAGCTGCCCCAGCGTGTCTTCCCCTGCAAGACACCGGCCGAGGTGCGAGCCGGTCTCCCCGATGGAGAGGACGTGGTGGCCTTCCAGTGCCGCAACCCGATCCACCGTGCCCACTACGAGCTGTTCACCCGCGCCCTGCACGCCCAGAACGTGAGCGAGAACGCCGTGGTGCTGGTCCATCCCACCTGTGGCCCCACCCAGCAGGACGACATCCCCGGCGCCGTCCGCTTCCAGACCTACGAACGCCTGGCCGCTGAGGTGAACAACGACCGGATCCGCTGGGCCTACCTGCCCTATGCCATGCACATGGCGGGTCCCCGCGAGGCCCTGCAGCACATGATCATCCGCCGTAACTACGGCTGCACCCACTTCATCATCGGTCGCGACATGGCGGGTTGTAAGTCCTCCCTCAGCGGTGACGACTTCTACGGTCCTTACGACGCTCAGAACTTCGCCAAGGAGTGCGCACCCGAACTGACGATGGAAACGGTGCCCTCCTTGAACCTCGTCTACACCGAGGAAGAGGGATACGTCACAGCAGAACATGCCGAAGCCAGGGGCCTGCATGTGAAGAAGCTGAGCGGCACGCAGTTCCGCAAGATGCTGCGCGGCGGTGAAGAGATCCCCGAGTGGTTCGCCTTCAAGAGCGTGGTCGAGGTGCTTCGGGCCGCCTGATCCCTGAGAACCCGTTTAACATTCCTTCATCTGAGCGGCGAGAGCCTTGAACAAGCGTTGGCGCAACATCGGCCTGACGGCCCTTCTGGTCCTGGCGATCGTGGTGATCGCTCCGGCTTTCATCGGGGGTGGCAACTCCCAGCAGGAAGCGCGGACCATGCGCTACAGCGATTTTGTTGAAGCGGTTGAGGACAACCAGATCAGCCGTGTGCTGATTTCCCCCGACCGCGGGACCGCTCAGGTGGTGGAAAACGATGGCCGCCGAGCCCAGGTCAACCTGGCTCCTGACAAGGAACTGCTCGGTCTGCTGACGCAGCACAACGTTGATATCGCTGTACAGCCAACCCGTCAGGCTCCGGCCTGGCAGCAGGCGGCGGGAAGTCTGATTTTCCCCTTGCTGTTGCTGGGTGGTCTGTTCTTCCTGTTCCGCCGCGCCCAGGGAGGCGGTGGAGGCAACCCCGCCATGCAGTTCGGCAAGAGCAAGGCCAGGGTTCAGATGGAGCCTTCCACCCAGGTCACCTTCACCGACGTTGCCGGCATCGAAGGCGCCAAGCTTGAGCTGACGGAGGTCGTTGACTTCCTCAAGAATCCGGATCGCTTCACCGCCGTCGGCGCCAAGATCCCCAAGGGTGTGCTGTTGGTCGGTCCTCCAGGTACCGGCAAGACCCTTCTGGCCAAGGCTGTTGCCGGTGAGGCGGGTGTGCCGTTCTTCTCGATCTCAGGCTCCGAGTTCGTCGAGATGTTCGTCGGCGTCGGTGCCAGCCGCGTGCGCGATCTGTTCGAGCAAGCCAAGAAAAATGCCCCCTGCATCGTCTTCATTGACGAGATTGACGCCGTTGGTCGTCAACGTGGTGCAGGCCTTGGTGGTGGCAACGACGAGCGGGAGCAGACCCTCAACCAGCTGCTGACGGAGATGGATGGCTTCGAAGGCAACACCGGCATCATCATCGTGGCGGCTACCAACCGCCCGGATGTTCTCGATGCTGCGCTGATGCGTCCTGGTCGTTTTGATCGCCAGGTCACCGTCGACCGCCCCGATTACGCCGGCCGACTGCAGATCCTCAACGTTCAT
Source organism: uncultured Synechococcus sp. (assembly GCA_913040905.1). Next base: position 5,827 of record CAJWIC010000051.1, read on the forward strand.
GCCCGCGGCAAGACGTTGTCCAAGGACGTTGACCTGGACAAGGTCGCCCGTCGCACCCCCGGTTACACCGGTGCGGATCTCGCCAATCTGCTCAATGAAGCAGCGATCCTGGCGGCCCGCCGCGAGCTGACTGAGGTCAGCAACGATGAGATCAGCGATGCGATTGAGCGGGTGATGGCAGGTCCTGAGAAAAAGGACCGCGTCATGAGCGAGCGCCGCAAGCGTTTGGTCGCTTACCACGAGGCTGGTCATGCCCTGGTCGGTGCGCTGATGCCCGATTACGACCCTGTTCAGAAGATTTCGATCATTCCCCGCGGTAACGCCGGTGGTCTCACCTTCTTCACCCCCAGTGAAGAGCGGATGGAGTCGGGTCTTTACTCCCGGGCTTATCTGCAGAATCAGATGGCCGTGGCGCTCGGCGGCCGCGTCGCCGAGGAGATTGTCTACGGCGAAGACGAGGTCACCACGGGTGCCTCCAACGACCTTCAACAGGTGGCGTCCACGGCCCGCCAGATGATCACCCGCTTCGGCATGAGTGACACCATCGGTCCAGTGGCGCTGGGTCGTGCTCAAGGCGGCATGTTCCTCGGCCGCGACATCGCTGCGGAACGTGATTTCTCCGAAGACACCGCTGCCACGATCGACAAGGAAGTGTCTGACCTGGTGGATGTGGCTTACAAGCGGGCCACCAAGGTGTTAGTGGACAACCGTGCTGTCCTTGATGAGCTGGCCGAGATGCTGGTGGAGCAGGAGACCGTTGACGCAGAGGAGTTGCAGGAACTGCTGATCACCCGCGACGTCCGCGTTGCCGAATACATCTGATCGACCGGTCTGGTTGCAGCAGCAGGAGGCGTTGATCGCCTCCCTGTCGGCCCAACCGATCCTGGTTGTGGTGCGTCCCGATCAGGCCGATCTGGATGGAGATGATGGTCCGGGATCACTCCTGGACCATTTGTCCTGTCTGGAGAACGTCGGTCTGCGACATGTGGAGATCGGCTGGCAACCCGGCCAGCAATGGCGAGGCTTCGTTGAGCGTGTGCGTCAGTCCTGCCCATCCCTGCAGTTGGGAGCTGCATCGGTGCTCACAGCCGAGGCCCTTGTGGATCTGGAGGCCTGCGGACTCCCCTTTGCCATGTCGCCCTGTTTCGACCCTTCCTTGCTGGAGAGGGCTCGCCGCAGCGGAATTCTGCTGGTGCCAGGGGTGTTCAGCCCCACCGAAATTCAGCAGGCAACGGCCATGGGCTGCGGGCTGGTCAAGCTGTTCCCCGCAGCCAGCGTCGGAGTCGACTACCTCCAACGTCTGCGGGCACCCCTCGGGCCGCTGCCGAAGGTGATTGCTGCCGGAGGTCTTGGGGTGGCGGATCTCGACGCTTGGTTGCAGGCGGGCCATGCCGCCGTGGCGTTGGGTCGACGTGTCATCGACGTGCAGGGCCCAGATCCCGCCTTGCTGCGCTGGCTGCGGACGACATCTGGTTGACATGCGTCCAGGATGCTACAGATGAGATAGCCATTTCACTGCGTGATGTCGCAGCTCACGATCAAGCTCAGCGACAAGGCGGATGCCCTGATCGCTCAGCTCCAGAAGGAGATCTTCAACCGTCGTCGCAAGAAGGTGTCGGCCGCCGGGGTTGTGGAGACCCTGGTCGAAAGCGGTGCCAAGTCTCAGTCGGACAAACGCTTCGCCACCTCCTGGACCAATCTGATCAAGGACATCGAGAAGGCCGCCAAGTTGGCCTATGCCCACGGCAGCAAGCCATCCACCCTCACCGATGAGGAGTGGGCCCTCGTTCTCAGCCACCGCAGCCGCTCAGCCCCGGCTCGCCCTCGCCGCACCGTGAAGAAAAAAGTGGTGGCCACCAAAAAGCCGGCTGCCCGCCGCACACGCACGCGCAGTTCTGCGGCTGATGCCGTGACGTCGTCCTCCGTCAGCAGCAATGGCAAAGCGGCGATGACCGCCAGCTGAGGCTCACCAGAGGCTGCACTGACCCTGCTGCCGCAGCAGGTGATCCGCCAGCACCAGTGCCACCATCGCTTCCACCATCGGCACGGCCCGCGGCAGCACGCAGGGGTCGTGTCGACCCTTGCCGGCCAGGGTGGTGGCCTTGCCGTCGGAATCCACGGTCTGCTGTTCCTTGCGGATCGTGGCGGTGGGCTTGAACGCCACCCGGATCACGATCGGTTCGCCGTTGCTGATGCCGCCCTGGATGCCACCGGAGTTGTTGGTGGCCGTCTGCAGCCGTCCATCGTCGGTGGGCACAAAGGCATCGTTGTGTTCGCTGCCTTTGAGCAGGGTGCCGCTGAAGCCCGACCCGATCTCGAAGCCCTTGGTGGCGGGAAGGGACATCACCGCCTTGGCCAGGTCCGCCTCCAGCTTGTCGAAGACGGGCATGCCCAAACCCGCTGCGGGGTTGCGCACCACGCATTCGATCACACCGCCACAGGAGTCGCCGTCCCGTCCGATCGACTCGATCCGTTCCACCATCTGAGCAGCTGTGGACGCGTCCGGGCAACGGACAATGTTGCTTTCGATCG
>CAJWIC010000052.1 GCA_913040905.1 uncultured Synechococcus sp.
ATCTCGGGATGATTATTAACAAGACGTGAGATCTTGCGGCGTTCGCGTACAAATGCAGACCCCTTGTCAACCAAATAAACCAGCAGCGCCAGGTCCACCAGCACCAGCGTGACAGTTTCCAATATCTGCATCACACCGTTGAAACAGCTGGACAAACCCTAGCGGGAGATCAATGAAGAGCACTCTGCTCACTAGGGCCAGCGCAGACCTACCGCCTCGAGGGGATCCATCACCAGTTTGTTGAGGGCCCGGCCCAGCAGCACCTGTGGTTCATCGGGGCGGATCGGGATGACCCGATGCTCTCGAGATCCATTCACGATGCCGCGTCGCAGCAACGAATTGGCCGCCTCCAGACCGCAGACATAGGCCCGTTCCTGGCAGAGGCCCTTGGCGCCGAACTCCCGTTCGCCCATTCGCACCCAGTCACCGGCACACACCACCGTTGGCAACGACGTCTCCAGCGGCGGGCGCTGCTGAAAGCAGCCCGGTGAGAACAACGACACCGACCCCGGATAGCGGCGCACCTCCTGATCCACCACCTGCGCATCCCGGAAGGCCGGCTGAACCTGGGGAAGCAACTGCTGCATCAGGGTATCGACGATCTGCTGATCGCTCTGCTCAGCGATGGCACTGGCGTTGTAGAAGTCGCTGGCGATCACCGATCCCTGGGGTGTTTCGCCTCCCCACAGCTGCTTCTGCGATGCAGCCTGCAGTTGATCAAGCATGAAAAAGGTGGCGCCGGCCCCCTTCAACGCCGTGAAACGGGAGAAGACATTGGCCGGATCAGCAACAGCGATGGAGCGATCCAGCCACAACCGCACCGACACCACATCGATCGAGCCGAGCTCCCCGGCCCGCGCCAGCTCAGGAGCCAACGCAGCACATTCCTGCGATTGGGCCATCAGAGAACCCATGCCTCGGGCCCCCACCGCCAGCACCACGGCATCCACATCGTCGATCACACCCGTCTCGCCGCTGGCCAGCGATCGCGTCTCCACCGCCCTGATGGCGCCGCTTTCGGCGGAGACGTTCAGGCGCGTCGCCAACGTCCCCCCCAGCACCTGCAGCAGATGCTCACGGCTAAGACGCCGGCTCAGAGGAGCAAACAGCTGCTCAGCGATGCTCCTGCTTTGGATCCAGCGCACATCAAAGGAATCCTGATGCGCCAGGGCGTAGTAATAGAGCAACTCCATCGTCACCGCCGCCGAGAGCTCCTCCGGTGGCTTGAACAGTCCCACCAGCAGGATCGGCCGCAGGAACTCATTGATCATCCGCTCACTGATCTTCAGCTGACGGAACAAGGTGAGGGCATCGATCGCGTCGTAGCGCTCGTACACCGCCGGGCTGCGGTTCAGATCGAGCATCGCCAACAGCAACCCGGCGATGCTGAGTCGATCGGCGACCGGCAGGCGCTTGAAGTTGTTGATGGTGGCGAAGGCCTGGCCCAGGGGGCTCGGCAGCTGCATCCCATCGCCGAACACCGGTGCCGTGGCCTCCAACCCCTGGGGCGACCAGAAGGCACTGCTGGTGAACGCCGTGAACACATCGCTCAGATCGAGCTCATCGGTGAGCGCATTGATATTGGGGTAGTCACGCCAGAAGCCCCGCGTGCCGGCTTCGAACGGTTTGCCGCTGGCTGTGGTCAGCGGCGTGCAGCCGGTGGGATCCGCCAGTCCGTCCACCAGGGTGACGCGCACGCCGGCTTCGCAGAGGGCTTTCGCCGCACCCCAACCGCCCCAGCCGGCACCCACCACCACCACATGGGACGAACCGGCGTCCGATCGCTCCAACACCACCATCCCTGACCCCTGCCCGTCGTCGAAGCCGACAAGCTAGGCAGGGTTACTCCCGGCTCCGATGCTGCCTGCCCTGCTGCTGATCCTCGGCCTCTGCATCGGCAGCAGCAACGTCGGCGCTGCACCGGTGAGCCGCGACGATCCGGAATCCGCCGATCCCGGCAGGGCTGTCATCTCCACAGCCACAGGCAAGGCGGTGGTCGTCACCGCCAATCCCCTCGCCAGCCAGGCCGCCATGGCTGCACTCAACGCTGGCGGTTCTGCAGTGGATGCGCTGGTGAGTGCCCAGGCGGTGCTGGCCGTGGTGGAACCGCAGAGTTCCGGCCTCGCCGGTGGTGGGTTCCTGCTGCACTGGGATGCCGGGGAGCGGACGCTGGAGGTGCTCGATGGCCGTGAGATCGCCCCGCTGAGCAGCCGTCCGGACGATCTTCTGAGTCCCACCGGTCAACCGCTGCCCTGGCGGGAGGCCACCAGTCGCCTCGAGTCCGTCGGTGTGCCCGGCACCGTGGCTCTGCTCTGGGACGCCCATCAGCAGCACGGCCGCCTGCCCTGGGCCAACGCCTTGCAAGCGGCCATCCGCCTCGCCCGTGATGGGTTCCGTCCCAGCCCGCGCCTGCGTCGCTCCATCACCATCGCCCAACGCATCGGGGTCAGTCACAGCGCTGCGTTTCAAGCGCTGTATCTCCCCGGCGGTCACCCCCCGCCAGCCGACAAGTTGTTCCGCAACCCCGCCCTCGCCAGCACCCTGGAGCGACTGGCCAGAGACGGTGGCGCCTCCTTCTATCGAGGAGCCCTGGCCCAGCAGATCCTTGCTGGAATTAATGCCTTGCGGGCTGAACAGCCTGGCTTCCGCCGCTGGAGACCTGCCGATCTGGAGGACTACACCGTGGTGCGGCGGCCACCGCTGTGCCACCGACTGCTCAGCTACCGGCTCTGCACGGTGCCCCCGCCGAGCAGCGGCGGGCTGGCGGTGCTGCAGACCCTGGCACTGCTGAACCAGAGCAGGGCCTTCAGCGGCCCGACCGATCCAAATACCTGGCGGCAGCTGGCGCGGGCCCAGGCCTGGGCGGATGCCGATCGCCTCTACTGGGTGCACGACCCAGTGGATGGCGCCATCCCGACAGGCCCTCTGCTGGATCCGGCCTACATCAAGGCCCGTGCCGCTGCCATGCAGGCCTCCCCCGCAACCCTCCCGACTCCGGGGTTACCGACAGGGCTGGCGACCTATCCCTACGCACTGCCGGATCAGAGCCGCGAACAGGGCACCACTCACCTGACCATCGTCGATGCCCAGGGCAACATCGCCGCTTACACCAGCTCGGTGGAAACGGTGTTCGGCAGCCGCCATCTGGTGGCGGGAATGGTGCTGAACAATCAGCTCACCGACTTTGCCTTCCGCCCCAGCATCAACGGTCAGCCGGTCGCTAACCGCCGCCGCCCCGGTCGTCGGCCGGTGTCGTCCATGGCGCCCCTGATCGTGTTCGAGCGGGGGCAACCGTTGCTCTCGGTCGGCAGCCCAGGCGGACGCAGCATTCCCCACATCCTCAGTCGTGTCCTGCTGGCGTCCCTGGTCTGGCGGGAACCGCCGGCAAGAGCTGTTGGCCTGCCGCATCTTTCAGCACGACGGGCGGGATTGATGGTGGAAAAGGAACCACCCCTTCCCTGGCCCGTTGCCATCAACCAGTTGACCTCCGGTGATCAACCGCTACTGCGCCAACGCCTCGGCAGCGGCACCGCCTTGCTGCAACGGATCAATGGGCGCTGGCATGGAGCCGCCGATCCACGCCGGGAGGGCACGGCGCTGGCAACCGACTGATCAATCGCAGCAGGATAGTGACCGAAAGCTGCGCTGCCGATGAAGAGCTTCGAAGACACGGATCCGCGGCCCTACAACCGGCACCGTTACCGGGTGCAGTTCCGGGATGGTTCCTTCAAGGACACCGGCAGCTACGCCGAGGCCACCGACCTCTGGTATGCGAGCCGGATCAAGCCCCGGGTGATTGAAGTGCTGCCCGCCGCAAAGCCATCCCGCCGCAGCGGTGGATTCGGCTGAAGCTTCAGTCGAGGGCAAACTCACCGCGAAGAGCGCGTGCATCCTGAATGCGCTGATCCTTCGCCAACTGACGCAGCCGTGTATTGAGCCAGACGCGCAACCGTTCGGACGACACTGATTTGTTCAACAGAGCATCTGAGGGCTCCGGTTCACCGAAGGGAATCGTCATTGCAACTCAACCCCTTTGCCGCGGTAGAAAGCGAAGCGTTCACGGATCGATTCGGCGTCTGGCTTGGGGTTGTCGTAGGCCCATACGGCATTGCTGATCACCTGATCGCCGACCACCACATCCCAATAACGGGCCGTTCCCTTCCAGCCGCAGACCGTGCTGTGAACGGAGTCCCGGAAGAAGTCCTCCACCATCGCAGCGCGGGGGAAATAAGGGTTGCCGTCCACCATCACGATGTCGTCGCTGTCAGCCAGCACCCTGCCGTTGAAAATCGCCCGCATCCCTTGGCACTGATGTTTGTTGGCCGCAGGTTAGAAAATTTCTGTCGGAATCAGTTGCACTCCCCAGGCGTCTCCTGCTTCAACGCCGTCACCCGACCCACCGTCTCACAGGAGAACCGCCGCAGTGATCCCCGCCAATGGACTGCAACATCGACTTTGGATGCCGCCAGCGGGGGGTGAGCCGTAGACGACGGCTCAGGATGCGATCGACAGATCCGAACCATCGTCAATGTGCAAATGGGTCGTCAGACATCTGGTGACACAGGTCTGGTCGTGGATGTTGCACTCACTGATGCAGACGAAATACTCATCCAGAGCCTGCCAGCGTTCACCGATGGACTGATGCTCGTGCTCCTGTTTGAGTGAATACACATGATCCTCGCAAGTGGATCACCCTTACAAGAGCTTTCAATGCCTGGTCAATAAAAACATTGCGGAGAATAAAATACTTAGGAAAATACTCTCAAGAAGAAATACTTAGCTTGAGCGTGAAGAAGCCTTAACGCCGGTTGTCCCCTGGACGACGAACCACAAAATTGAAATCAGAGAAAGGGAGGTGTCATGGAGTTCAGAAGTCGCATCTTTGCCAACTCACAGGGACAGACGATCGACGCGATCGGCAACGGCCGCTACCTGGTCTGCCAGCAGACCAGCTGCGTCATGGTGAAGGGCTGGCGTCAAGCCCAGGCTGCCTTGAAACGCCAGGATCCATTGATGGGATGAGACCCCTGGCGCGCCTGCCAACCTTGGCCCTTAAAGGGTCTGCCAGGTACTGGTAAGCCACTGCGGAGCAAGGCTCCACCAGATCGCAACAATCACAAAGATCGACATCAAGCCGATGAGGCTGGTGATCAGCGTTTCCTCGCGCTGAGCATCGGACACAACTTTTCTGACTTTGCCCAAGGATCGATCGGTCTCTGCTCTGGGTGTAGGTCGACAGAAAGCGAGCGTCATCGGTGAAAACACCGACCGTTCACTGGCCACCGAAGACGTCAGAGCAAGTCGAAGTTGTCATCATCATCCTCATCTTCGTTGGACTGAAGCCACAAGGCGGCCATCGGGAAGATAAAACATCCTGCAAGAATAATTTCCATTAATCAGGAAAAAACTGGGTATTCAGAACTTAAATTGGTCATTTCAAAGACGTCGGTAACAACCAATTCACAAGCCGCCAAACATGGTCACAAATGATTCATACCGTACCGTTTAAGCAGATTCACTCAAACGGCCTACAACGAATCATTCGATACGTTTCTAACTTCAATCAAGACGGATGATTGAATTATCCATTCAAATGTTCAACCAATGGAACTGCTTGCCCTGGCCATCATCGTTGGCATCAGTGGAGGCCTTGCCGCCCGCCTGACCCCGCGCAAAAACTGAACCATGTACACCCTCACAGCCGCCCTTGTGACTGCTGGATTCATCGGATTGTTCAGTCCAATCATTGCGCTTTTCTGAGTGATCCAGTTCAGAGAAGGAATGTCTTAAAACCTTCCCTGCACAAGGCGAAAATCCCAGTCGGTGTAAGGAGCCCTTAGTTTCACCAATTCCTGGTATGCAGGGCTTTTGTAGAAATCAATGCCATCCTGGAGACTTTTGCCTTTGCAGGCCGTCACGACCGTCAACGAACCGCCATCACCCTCCATCAACAGGGTGTTGCGCTGCCGAACGAGATAGTCACAGCCCCACTCCTCCATCAAGGCATCCACTTTCTCGACGTAGTCCTTCATCGCTGGATCCGCCTTGGTCGTACCAGTCACCACTGCCATGCCGTAGGTCTGGGGAGGTTTCGGGATGAGCACACCGGCAATCAGTCCGATTGAGCCGGCAGCGATGCCGACAGCAGCTGTGAGGTTGAAGCGCATCGGATCGATCTGCGGTGTTGCCCCATCATCGCTGGCCCATCAACGGTGTCGAATCCAGCGAAAGCTGGGCACCGCAGCGGCAGGAGATCGGCTGAGTGCCAACAACAACGCACCAATCAGGACCTGGTTGATGAACAAGCCGCCATCCACAGGCAAGGTGTGAAAAATCAGCGTGGTGGGCACGAGAAACACCAGTAGCAGCGAAGCTCCAAGCCGGGTGTTCTCAGCAAAAATAAAAACAATGGATCTGACGATCAAACAGGTGATGGAACAGGCCAGAAGAAATAAGCCAGGGGTCCGGCGATTCCTTTTGAAGTGATCACATCAACCGGTCCGCTGGGATCCGTCAGTTTTCCGGAGACGGCCTTCACAAACAATGCGGCCACTAGAACGCGGCCAAGCGAAGCGAGCAGGGAATAGATCGTCATGTCCAATTCTTCCAGATGAAACGCTCGTCCCAGTCTCCTCTGACGGTGCGGATGAAGGCATCTTCCGACTCGTCGTTCATGAAGCAATAGGCAATCACATGATTTTCATCATCTTTAATCGCCAGAACATCAACCGCTGGTGGTGATATGGCCGTTGAGAAGATTTTTCCGTCTCTGAGAATAAAGCGATGCATCGTCCGCAGATCGGGATTTCTTCAAGCTAGCCACACATTCCCAGTGTGAATGTGACATCTTGAACCAAAACACTCAACGGCGTGAGGACGTCCAGGCAGCACTGGACAACAGGGAACGGAGGAACTAAGAAAGAACTGTCGCTCCAACGACACAGCGTTCACTCCGTCCTACGCGGAGCGCAGCTCGACCCAGGCCATGGAACGGGGGCCCGGGCTTGCTCACCTTTGCCTGATATCACCCATGGCATGGAATGAATCTGCTTTTTTGTCCAATCACCATGAAGTCGCGAAGCGTGAGGCGCTTGTACGGCGTCTTGAGGCAGCCCTAGCCGCTCCCGATGGCCAGCACTCCGACCAATATCGAGGCTCGTCATACCTGCGCCGCAATGGTTTTTCGGCTGGGCGCTGAAGTGTCAGCCCTGATTGATGCTTTCAATAGCATCATCGGATCGCCGGTCTGACGCCATGCCCACCACCGCGAACACGCTTGAAGACTTCAGCCAGCGTATCGATTATTCGCTGCTGAAAGCTCTCAGGCCTGATCCAGAGGCGACATCGGACGGCAGTGACCATCGGCCCAGACAGGTTTTGTCGGGTCACTGGGTACCGGTGAGGCCCACACCAATCCCTGACCCGAAATACGTCGCCCACAGCTTCACTCTATTTGCGGAACTCGGGCTCAGCGATGACCTCGCCCACAACGCCGATTTCACCCGACTCTTCTCCGGCGATGCCTCGGTGGTCACCGACCCGATGCATCCCTGGGGCTGGGCCACCGGCTATGCCCTCTCGATCTACGGCACCGAATACATCCAACAGTGTCCTTTCGGCACCGGCAATGGCTACGGCGATGGCCGGGCCATGTCGATCGCGGAAGGAGTGTTTGAAGGACAGCGCTGGGAAATGCAACTGAAAGGCGGCGGCCCGACCCCCTATTGCCGTGGTGCCGATGGTCGAGCCGTGTTGCGCTCCAGCGTGCGCGAGTTCCTAGCTCAGGAGTTCATGCATGCCCTGGGCGTACCCACCTCCCGTTCCCTGACGCTCTATCGCTCCGAAGCCGAAACGGTGCGTCGTCCCTGGTACTCCGAACACTCACGCTCCTTTGATCCGGACGTGATGGTCGACAACCAGGCCGCCATCAGCACCCGGGTAGCGCCGTCGTTTCTGCGCGTCGGACAGATTGAGCTGTTTGCCCGTCGCGTTCGCGACAACGCCCACCCCGACGCCCGGGAGGAACTGCGGCTGATCGTTCAGCACCTGATCGACCGCAATTACCGCGACGAGATTGATGCCAGCCTGCCGTTCCATCGGCAGGTGCTAGCACTGGCGGGTTTGTTCCGAGCTCGACTCACCGCCCTGGTCGCCAACTGGATGCGTGTCGGCTACTGCCAGGGCAACTTCAACAGCGATAACTGCGCCGCCGGTGGCTTCACCC
>CAJWIC010000053.1 GCA_913040905.1 uncultured Synechococcus sp.
CCATGTCACCTGCTCGCAGTTGCAGGCCATGTACAACGGCGACCAAGCGCGTAAGAAGGTGCTGATTGACCACGGGTTTCGCCTCCCCAGTGCTGCGGACAACCGTCCGCTCAAGGGCGAGGAGTTCTGGACCAAGGCGCGTCAGACCGTGTTTGTCAGTGCCACACCCGGCAACTGGGAGATGGAGGTGAGCGATGGTCAGGTGGCGGAACAGGTGATCCGGCCCACAGGTGTGCTCGACCCGATTGTGGAAGTGAGGCCCACCACCGGACAGGTGGATGACCTGCTTGGGGAGATTCGTGATCGGGCCAAAAAGCAACAGCGGGTGCTGGTGACCACGCTGACCAAGCGGATGGCGGAAGACCTCACGGATTACCTGGCGGAGAACGAGGTGCGGGTGCGTTATCTGCACTCTGAGATTCATTCGATCGAGCGCATCGAGATCATCCAGGACTTGCGCCTTGGTGAGTACGACGTGCTGGTGGGTGTGAATCTGTTGCGGGAAGGCCTGGATCTGCCGGAGGTAAGCCTGGTGGCGATCCTCGATGCGGACAAAGAGGGGTTTCTCCGGGCCGAGCGCTCACTGATCCAGACCATCGGCCGGGCTGCGCGTCATGTGGAGGGTGTGGCTCTGCTCTACGCCGACAACATGACTGATTCGATGGCGAAGGCGATCGAGGAGACCGAACGGCGCCGCAAGATCCAGCAGACCTACAACGAGAAGCACGGCATCGTGCCCACAGCGGCGGGCAAGAAAGCCAGCAATTCGATCCTGTCGTTTCTGGAGCTCTCCCGCAAACTCAAAACCGACGGCCCGGATGCCGACCTGGTGGAGGTGGCCGGCAAGGCGGTGAAGGCTTTGGAAGACGATGCCGATGGCATGGCTCTGGATGCGTTGCCTGAACTGATTGATCAGCTCGAAGCCAAAATGAAAGACGCGGCCAAAAAGCTCGACTTCGAGGAAGCGGCCAACCTGCGAGATCGCATCAAGAAGCTTCGCCAGAAGTTGGTGGGGAACGCCTGAGGCTCAGACCGCCAAGGGTGATTCGCTTCCTTGAGCCTCGTAGCGAGTATCTCCCCCGAGTTGGAAACCAGCGTGAACGGCCTGCAAGGCGGCGATTCCGTCCGCTTCGGCCACCACACAGCTGGTGCGGATTTCGCTGGTGGCGATCATTTCGATGTTGACGCCTGCATCCGCCAAAAAGCGGAACATCCGTCCCGCCGTCCCAGCGGTCGCGGGCATGCCCGCACCCACCGCACTCACCCGTGCGATGGCCGGGCCGTCCTCCAGAAGAGCTCCGGGCCATTGCGCCAGCAGGGCACTGAGGGCGCGATCAGCCGCGGCACGGTCTTCACGCTTGAGCGTGAAGCTGATGTCTCGGCTGCCGTCCTCGTGCTGGCGTTCCGACTGCACGATGGCGTCGAGGCTGATGCCGGCATCAGCCAGGGCATTGCAAAGGGCTCCCGCCGTCCCTGGGATGTCGGGTACGCGCCGCACACTCACCTGGGCCTGGTCGCGGTCCAGAGCCACGCCGCGCACCTCTGGCTCGCCGTCGCCGCTAGCGGGGGGGTTGAGGTTGATCTGACCCGCCTCCAGCTCGAAGGCTTCCTGGGTGGCTTGAAGGGCTTTGCTGCCCACATCAGCCCCCACCACACAGCTCACCTTCACTTCGCTGGTCGCGATGAGGCGCAGGTTGATGCCGGCGCGTGAGAGGGTCTGGAACAAACTGGCGGCGATGCCGGGGCGCCCCATGATGCCGGCTCCGCTGATGCTCAGCTTGCTCATGCCCGGTTGCGCCACCAGCTCGCCGCCGAGGCTCTGGATCAGGGTTTGGCAGATGCTGCGCGCTTTTTCCAGATCGGCTTCCGCCACTGTGAAGGTGATGTCGTTGCTGTTGCCCTCGTGGGTGGACTGGATGATCAGATCTACGTTCACGTCTCCAGCGGAGAGGCTTTCGAACAGCTGGGCCGCCACACCGGGTTGATCAGACACATGGGAGAGGGCCAGCACGGCCTGATGCTCTACCAGTTCGGCACCATCAATGGATCGGCCCAGCTCAAGGCCGTCGCGGCCGATCGGACGTGCGCTGCGACTGGTGAGCGTGGTGCCCGGTTCATCGCTCCAGCTGGAGCGAACCACCATGGTGACCCCGTAGTTGCGGGCGATCTCCACCGCTCGGGGGTGCAGCACGGCCGCACCGAGGCTGGCCAGCTCCAGCATTTCGTCGCAGCTCACCTGTGACATCAGCTGCGCGTCATCCACCTTGCGAGGGTCGGTGGTGAGCACGCCGGGCACATCGGTGTAGATCTCGCAGGCGTCAGCGCCAAGGGCGGCGGCCAAGGCCACGGCGGAAGTGTCGGAGCCACCGCGGCCGAGGGTGGTGATTTCCGCGGTGCCGCCACTGCTTTGACTGGTGCCTTGGAAACCAGCGACCACCACGACGCGGCCTTCCGCCAGCCGGCTGCGCAGCCGGTCGGTGCGCACATCGAGGATGCGCGCTTTGCCGTGGGCGGATTCGGTGACGATGCCCACCTGAGGGCCGGTCATGGAGATGGCCGGCACGCCCAGCTCATGCAGGGCCATCGACAGCAAGGCGATCGACACTTGCTCGCCAGTGGCCAGCAGCATGTCCATTTCCCGTTGGGGCGGATTGCTGCTGATGGCGTTGGCCTTGGCCGTGAGTTCATCGGTGGTGTGACCCATGGCCGACACCACGATCACCAGCTCATGCCCTTCGTCCTTGCGGGCGGCAATGCGCTGCGCCACGGCCTGGATGCGCTCCACGCTGCCGACGGAGGTGCCGCCGAACTTCTGCACCAGCAGGGCCATCCACGCCGCCTCAGGTCGCTGGCGATTGTCTCACTGAGCGTTCTGATTCAGCCAGGAAGCTTGTTCATCCCAGCAGCCTTTTCATCCGAGCAGTCTCTTTATCCGAGCAGTTTCTTTATCCGAGCAGCCCATCGCGGAAGGCATCACCCGGCTGTGCCCCACGCTTCACGGCTGCTTCGACATCCAGCAGCCGGCCCAGCAGGTTGAGGCAGCGCTGGGGTGAGCGGCCCTGCAGTTGCTTGCGCATCACATAGATGCGCTTGGGGTTGCCGATGCCTGCTGCTTTGGCAATCACCGCCACATCCCGTTCTCCCTGCTGTTCGAGCAGCAGCACCCAGAGCCATCCCCGGATCTGACCGGTGAGGGTGGCCACCACCCGCAGGGCCGGTTCGCCTGCATCGATTAAGGCATCGAGCAGGGCGATGGCCTGGCCAGGATCGCCGGCCAGCAGGGCGTCACCCACCTGCAGGGCGTTGGTGCTCAGGCCACTGATCAGGGTCTCCACGGCCTTGGCGCTGATCCTGGCCTCGCCGCTGCTGTCGGCATGCAGGGCCAGCTTTTGCAGCTCCATCGTCAGCCTGGCGCTGTCGCTGCCGATGGCATCGATCAGTGCATCAACCGCGGCGGCTTCCAGCTTGAGGTTGAGCTCATCGGCCGTGCGTTCCACGAGTTGGCGCTGACCGGCGCCATCCCAGACCGCCGGCAACTTGAAGCTGCGTTCGCTGGCGGCGCCCGCCTTCACCCGCTTCATCAGTGCCTTGGTGGTGCGCAAACGTCCGTCGGGTTTGGCTGGATTGCAGAGCAGCAGATGGGTGCTGTCTGGGATGCCGTCGAGAGCGCCTTCGAAGCGATCCGCCAGTTCGCTGGGGCAGGCGTTGCAAAACGGCGAGCGCTGCAACAGCACCACCCGGGCGCCGCCACCGAAGGGCGGGGTGCTGGCCTCTTCCAGCGCCTGGCGGGCCTGACCAGACTCACTGCCGTCGAGGCGGCTCACATTGACGCTGGCCCAGCAGGGATCGACGTCCTTGTCGATCACGGCCTGGATGGCGCGCTCCAGAGCAGCGGAATCGTCGCCCCACAGCAACTGGATCGGCATCGCGGCGGGTCATCGGAGAATGCCGAAGTCTGCCCTGATTGGCAGTCGCCGTGACAGGAGCACCTTTGGCTGATCACCCGATCTTCACCGAGAGCATTCGCCGCATCCGTGTTCTGCTCGGTGAGACGGGGTTGGATCCCCTCCAGCAGCAGGTGCTGGAGCGCTTGGTGCACAGCAGTGGGGACCCTGGCTTGGCACCCTTGCTGCGTTTTAGCCCCGGTGCCTGTGAGTGCGGACTGGAGGCCCTGCGCCAGGGGGCTTCGGTGCTCACAGACACGGCGATGGCCACGGCGGCGATATCGCCCATGGCCCGTCGCACGCTCGACACCCCGGTGCGCTGTCTGCTGGATTGGGCACCGCCGCAGTCACCCGAAGGGTCCACGCGCTCGGCGGCGGCGATGCAGCGCTGCTGGCCGGAGCTCACCACCGCGGCCCGGACGGCGGGTCAGCCGATGCCGCTGGTGTTGGTGGGTAGTGCTCCAACGGCCTTGGAACAGCTGTTGGATCAGGTTGATGCGGGGGCCCCCAAGCCTGCGCTGGTGATCGGCATGCCAGTCGGATTTGTTGGGGTGCCGGAAAGCAAGCGGCGGTTGGCGGCCACGTCTCTGGATCAGATCCGTCTGGAGGGCACCCGTGGCGGCGCTGGCTTGGTGGCGGCGGCGGTGAATGCGCTGCTGAGGGCTGCTCAGGCGGCTAACTGATCCAGCACTTGGCGGGCCCGTTGCACCACCGGTTGAGGCACGCCTGCCAAACGGGCGGCTTCAATGCCGTAGCTGCGGCTGGCACCACCGGCCTGCACCTGATGCAAGAACACCAGGTCGTCGCCGGTTTCCTCCACCATCACCTGGAAGTTGGCCACATTGGTGCGCTCGCCCGCCAGGTTGTTGAGCTCGTGATAGTGAGTGGCGAACACGGTTCGGGCCTGAAGGTCACCGGCCAGGTGCTCGCTGACGGCCCAGGCGATTGAGAGGCCATCAAAAGTGGCGGTGCCCCGGCCAATCTCATCGAGCAGCACCAGCGATCGCTCGCTGGCGTGGTGAAGGATGTTGGCGGTTTCGGCCATCTCCACCATGAAGGTGGACTGGCCCGCCGCCAGATCATCCACGGCGCCCACCCGCGTGAAGATGCGATCGGCCAAGCCGATCTGGGCAGAGCTGGCGGGCACCCAGCTGCCGATCTGGGCCAGCAGCTGAATGACACCGATCTGGCGCAGGTAGCAGCTCTTGCCGCTGGCATTGGGGCCGGTGAGCACGATCAAGTCGGTGCCGCTGCCCAGCTTCAGGTCGTTGGGGGTGAAGCTGGTTTCCACCAGCAGTTGCTCTACCACGGGGTGCCGGCCGCCCGCGATCTGCAGGGTGCGCGCATCGTTCAACTCCGGTGCGCACCAACCGCGAGTGGCGGCGGTGTCGGCCAGGGCCGCCAGGGCATCGAGGCCGGCGATGGCACGGGCGGCATCCCGGATCGGGGCTGCCATCAGCCCAACCTGTTCACGCAGCTGGCAGAACAGTTCGTATTCGCGCTGGCAGGCGCGCGCGCGCAGCTGGAAGATCCGTCCCTCGCGCTCCTTGAGTTCTGGAGTGATGAAGCGCTCTTCATTGGCGAGGGTCTGACGGCGGATCCAGTGATCCGGCACAGAGGAAGCCTTGGCTTTGCTGACGGCCAGGAAGTAGCCGAAGGTGCGGTGATATTGCAAGCGAAGGTTGCTGTTGCCGCTGCGCTCCCGTTCCAGGCGCTCCTGTTCGGCCAGCCAGGCGTTCTGGTCATCGAGCTGGTTGCGCAGGCCATCCAGCAGCGGGTCCACCCCGTCGTGGATCAGGCCGCCTTCACTGAGGGAGAGCGGCGGGGCGTTCACGAGGGTGTGGCGGATCTGGCAGGCCAGATCGCTGAGGGCAGGATTGGTGATCAGCAGCGCGTCCAGTCCCAGGGGCCAGTGCTCCAGGCTGTTGTCGAGTCGTGCTGAAAGCTGCGGCAATCGCTCCAGACCATCGGCGATGGCCACCAGGTCGCGGGCACCGGCATGACCCGCGCCAGCCCGGCCCGCCAGCCTTTCCAGATCGCCCATGGGCCGCAGCAGTCGGCGCAGCGCTTGGCGCAAAGGCCGTTGCTGCACCAGCAGGCTGACCACCGCCTGTCGCAACAGGATCTCCTGCAGATCCATCAGGGGGGCTTCCAGCCAGCGACGCAAGCAGCGGCCGCCCATGGCGGTCAGGGTCTGATCAATGGCCCAGAGCAGCGAGCCCTGCAGTTGACCGTCCCGTTGGGTGGCGGTGAGCTCCAGGTTGCGGCGGGTCTGGGCGTCGAGCACCAGGGCATCGCCGATGTGCACGATCTGAGGCACATCGAGGGGGACGCGCGTCTCCTCGTCGAGGGGCTGGGTGTCGTTGACGTAGTGGAGCAGTCCGCCGAAGGCACGTAGAGCCAGGGGCAGTTCCTGTAAGCCCAGACCATCGAGACCTGCGAGCCGGTAGTGGGTTTTGAGCGCCTGTTCGGCCTCGGGTGCGCTGAAGGGGGTGCGTGCCATCGGGCTGAGCCGCAGCCGTTCGGGGCACCAGGTGGGTTTGCCTGCCCCCTCGTCGTTGGTCTCATCCGAGCCAGCCCAGAGCAGTTCCGAGGCCTCCAGCTGGGCCAGTTGCTGATGCAGCGCGTCGCTGCCGTTGCGCTCCATCACCAGCACGTCGCCGGTGCTTACATCGGCGCTGGCCAGTCCCCAACGCAGGGGGTGCCGCGCCGTGGCGGGCTCCACCACGACCGCTGCCAGCCAGTTGTTGCGCCGGGCCGCCAACATTCCTTCTTCCAGCACCGTGCCTGGGGTGAGCACCCGGGTGATGCCACGTTTGAGCAGGGCGCCCTTGGCGGGTGTGGTCTCCAGCTGATCGCAGAGAGCCACGGAATAGCCGCGCCGAATCAGTTCGGCGCAGTAGCGCTCGGCGGCGTGGTGAGGGATGCCGGCCATGGGGACGCGGCCGATCGCCTTGCCTCCTTCCTTGCCGGTGAGGGTGAGTTCCAGCACGCGTGAGAGCTCGACGGCGTCTTCGAAGAAGCACTCGAAGAAGTCGCCGAGGCGATAGAGCAGGACGCGATCGGGATGCTCCGCCTTGAGCTCCACGTAGTGCCGCAGCATCGGCGTCAGCAGGGTTTGATCCACTTCGCTGTGGTGGGCCCAGGCCGGAGCATCGCTGTCGTCGTCGTTCTCATGGCTGGTCAGCTCCGGCTGGTCGCTGGTCTTGACCTGCCGTTGCCTCGGTCGAGCTGCCGCATCGGCGCTAAGGCTGGCATCGCTGAGGTCTTCAAGCTCGGCTGTGAGGCCGGTCGTTGCGGCAGTCGCCGTTGGCTTGTGTGTCGGTTCGGGGCCGCCAAACAGATTGCCCTGCAGGGCCAACTCCTCAGGTTGGGCAGCGGGGCGGGGCATCGAGCGTCGGAATTTGGCTGGATCGTACCGATGGCGTTCACCACAAGCTGTGAAGCTTGATGCAAGCCGTGGCGCGAGACGCTTGCTCAGCGTGGGACAATCGTCAGGACCGACCTGGCGTCGACTGAATTTCCATGCAGATCCTTAACACCCTCACCGTTCTGGCCCTGGTGGTGATGTCTTTCGCCCTGATCGTTGCTGTGCCTGTGCTGTATGCCTCCAACGAGGACAGTGGCCGCTCCAATCGCCTGATTCTTCTGGGCGGCATTGCTTGGGTGGCGCTGGTGCTGGTGAACTGGGGCGTCAGCTTCTTCGTGGTCTGAATCTTCAACGGGTTGCGCCTGATTGCCCTCTCCGCCGATGGGGTGGGAGCATGGACTGAGCAAAAAGCTGCTCAATGGCCTCATTTGAAGGACGTTTTACGGATGTGCAAGGTCTGCGCATCGCCGTGGTCATTGCTCGCTTCAACGATCTGGTCACCGGCAAGCTGCTGAGTGGCTGCCTCGACTGTCTGAGCCGGCATGGTGTCGACACCAGCGCTGACAGCAATCAGCTGGATGTGGCCTGGGTGCCGGGCTCTTTTGAGCTTCCTCTGGTGGCGCAGAAGTTAGCCGCCAGCGGTCGCTATCAAGTGGTGATCACGCTCGGTGCGGTCATCCGTGGTGACACCCCGCATTTCGATGTGGTGGTGGCGGAAGCCAGCAAGGGGATCGCTTCGGTGTCGCGGGACACCGGCGTCCCGGTGATCTTCGGTGTGTTGACCACTGACACGATGCAGCAGGCGCTGG
>CAJWIC010000054.1 GCA_913040905.1 uncultured Synechococcus sp.
GCTGGATTGGCTGGCCTCCCTGACGTGAGCCACAGCACCGACAGATGCGGATGAGTCAGCTAGCTGGGTAGGCCAGACTCGGCGCGACCAAGCGGATGCCCATGACCCTCACCCAGCAGACCGCTCCCTATGCCCACTGGGAGTACGTCCATCCGCAGTCCGGCGATCGTCTGCGGATCATTCCCGAGCGTGGCGGCATCGTCAGTGAATGGCGTTGCGGAGAGCGAGAAGTGCTCTATTTCGATCAGGAGCGTTACGCCGACCCTGCCAAAAGCATTCGCGGGGGCATCCCGGTTCTGTTTCCGATCTGCGGCAATCTTCCCGGTGATCTGCTGCAGGTGAATGGCGTTGATCACACCCTCAAACAGCACGGTTTCGCCCGCAACCTCCCCTGGCAGCTCCAGTTACTCGATGATCAAAGCGGAGTTCGTCTCAGCCTGAGCAGCAACGACGAGACCCTGGCGGCTTATCCCTTCGCCTTCCTCATGGCGATGGAGGTTCGCCCTGTCGCCATGGCCCTCGAGATCAGCACCACGATTCACAACCGCAGCGATCAGCCGATGCCCTTCAGCTTCGGATTGCATCCTTACTTCAATGTCAGCGACCTGGCCCAGACCCGACTCACCGGTCTGGCGGACCGTTGTCTGAATCACCTGGAGATGGCGGATGCTGCGACCGATGAGCAGCTGTCTCGCCTGCCGCAGGGCGTTGATTTTCTCTGCCGACCTGCCGGTGCTGTCTCGTTGATCGATGACGTCAGCGGTGCTCAGCTTCAGCTGCAGCATCAGGAGCCGATGGATCTGACCGTGGTCTGGACCGAACCTCCCCGCCAAATGGTTTGCCTGGAGCCCTGGACCGGACCGCGCCAGTCCCTGGTCAGCGGTGACCGCAAGTTAGTGCTGGAGCCCGGCACCCAGCAGACCTTGGCCTGCCGTTACGTCGTTTCCTGATTCACCCCCGGCAGTCGTCCGCGGCAGAGCTGCTGCAGCGGATCGAACTGTCGTTTCACGGCTTCGATCACGGGACGGGCTGGCGTGTCCAGCCAGGCCGGGATGGCAGCCGATGGCGGCTGGACGAGCACCGTTAGGGCACCACCGAGCTCGATCACCCTGCGGCGCAGGGCGTTCACTTTGAAGGCTTCGCTGGCTCCGTTCGACCAGCCATCGCCGCACCCGGCACCGGCGGCAACGTCCCAGGTCCATCCGCTCAACGCTGAGATCTCGGGGCTCTGCAGCAGTTGCGACACCTTGGCCGGGGGGAGCACGACGCGCACCAACCAGGTGGGTGCTGAACAGGTCAGACCGTTGTGCCTTGGGTCTGAGCACGGTTGCTGGTGGGATGTCAGGCCATGGCTCTGACCCAGCTGTTTCAGACGTTGAAGCTGTTCCTCCACCGCTGCGTCCGACACGCTGGTCAGCACGACCTTCAACTGCAAGCCCTGGTCAACGGAGCCCTGCCAGTCGCAGCGTTCGGGGGTGAGGGTGGAGCGCAACAGCTCGGCTCGACAGCGCTCGAGATCCGTGATGGCCCCATCGAGCACTAGTGCTGCCTGATGGGGCCGGATCGGCTGAACCCGCAGGGTGACGTCGGTGATCAGCGCCAGGCTGCCCCAGCTGCCGCAGAGCAGTCGCATCAGGTCGTACCCCGCAACGTTCTTCACCACCCGTCCGCCGGCGCGGGCTTCCACCCCATCGGCCCGCAGCAGACCGATGCCGATGATCTGGTCCCGCACCCCGAGGTGGCGTTGACGCAGGCCACCGGCCAGGCCCCGCGCCACCATCCCGCCAACACTGCCGGTGTTGCCATCCCGGGGCAGATCAACCGGCAGCCATTGGCCCTGTTCGGCCAGCAAGGCCTGAAGGCTGTCGAGGGGCATTCCCGCCTCCACAGTCAAGGTCAGGTCATCGACGGCATGGTCGATCACACGATCGAGATGGCGGCAGCTCAGTACGGCATGGCCGGGATTCAGATCCGGCCCCCACCCCAGATGTTGACCCAGGCCGCTGGGGATCCAGGGGATGGCGTCCTGATGCAACTGGCGCACCAGCTCGATCAAGGCGCTTCGGTCGGCGGGGGAATGGCTCACGGCACGATGGTGCCATGAAGGTTGTGGTGATCGACGACGACCCCACCGGCTCGCAGACGGTGCACAGCTGTCCGCTGCTGTTGGGGTGGGACAGGGAGAGCCTGAGGCGGGGCTTGCGGCACCCCTCGCCACTGTTGTTTCTGCTGGCGGACACCCGGGCGTTGACGCCGGAAGCAGCGGTGGAGCGCAACCGCGAGATTGCCCGCCATCTGGATCAAGCGCTGGCTGCAGAGGGGTTGGGTCGTGGCGATGTGCTGCTGGTGAGCCGAGGCGATTCCACCCTGCGCGGCCATGGCGTCCTGGAGCCCGCCTGCCTGGAGGAGGCCTTTGGACCATTTGATGCCACCTTTCATATCCCAGCCTTCATCGAGGGTGGCCGGACCACGGTGCATGGCGTGCATCTGTTGAACGGTGAACCGGTGCACACCACAGCCTTCGCACAGGACCGGATTTTCGGATTCAGCACCAGCAATCTGGCGGTGTGGCTGGAGCAGAAAAGTGGCGGTTTGATCCGTCGTGCTGATGTGCAGCGGATCCACCTGCGCGAGCTGGATGCGGCTTCTGGGGCCGGCTTGCCCTGCTTGATCGATCGACTCCGATCCCTCAACGGCAATGTGCCCGTGGTGGTGGATGCCGAACGGCAGGACCAGCTGAGTGCCCTTGCTGCTGCAGTGCGGGCGTTGCGCAGCGAGAAACGCTTTCTGTTCCGTTCGGCCGCCAGTCTGGTGAAAGCGCTGGCGGATCCCGGTCCGCCGCCGTTGGATGCGACCGGTCTGGCTGGCCTGCGCCGACGGAATGGAGATGGTGCTCTCCTGCCGGGGTTGGTGGTGGTGGGTTCCTATGTACCGCTGGCGGATCAGCAGCTGGAGCGGCTGCTGCAGGACCCCGGTTGCCATGGGCTTGCGTTGCCCGTGCGTCGTATCGCTCGCGTCCTCGAGAGCGGCACGCCGGATCTGCTGTTGATGGACCTGGAACGGGAGTGGTTGCAGCAGCTGCAGGAGATGTTGAGGGGTGACGCCACGCCGGTGCTGTACAGCAGCCGCGGCGAGCTCGGCTTTGCTTCTCTGCAACAGCGCCGGCACTTCTCCATCCAGCTCGCGCTGGTTATGGCGAGGCTGGCGGCCGCTGTGGCACCCGATCTCGGTTATCTGATCAGCAAGGGCGGCACCACCACCCAGACCCTGCTGGCCAAAGGACTGGGGCTGACGGCCGTCCAGCTGGAGGGCCAGTTGCTGCCGGGGCTGTCCCTGGTGCGTCCGTCAGAGGGAAGTCACGCCGGCCTGCCGATCCTGACCTTCCCCGGAAATCTCGGCTGTGCCGACACCCTGCGCGACGCCTGGCAGCGGATGGAGGCCGGCTGAGGCCGCCAGCAGTTCCATCGGATGGTGCACTCGGGCCCGATCGCCCAGGTGGCGTCGCAGTTGCAGGGTGCAGCCGATGTTGGCGCTGGCCACCAGTCCGGCACCAGTGCCGCTGAGGTCATCGGCCTTGATCCGCCCGAGCTCAGCGGCTTCATCGGGCTGCACCAGGTTGTAGATCCCGGCACTGCCGCAGCAGACGCCCGCTTCCGTTGCTTCCCGGAGTTGGATCTGAGGGATGGCTCGCAACAGCTGGCGGGGTTGGGCCTGGATGCCCTGGCCGTGAATCATGTGGCAGGCGTCGTGCATGGCCACAACGCCGCTGAGGGGTTGCAGTTGGCTGCGGAAGGTCTCCGTGAGGCCGCGATCGGCGAGAAATTCCTGCACGTCCAGCACCGGTGCTCGGAACTGAAGACGTCCTGTCAGGAGTTCGCCGTAGGCCTTCATCGTGTGGCCGCAGCCGGAGGCTGCCACCAGCACCGCATCCAGATCCCCTTCAACACTGTTCATGCTCTGCACCAGGTCAGAGGCCAGCTGGCGGGTCAGCTCCAGCTCCCCCTGGTGATGACTCACGGCGCCACAGCAACCTTGATCAGGCGGAATCACCACCTCAAAACCGTTGGCCTGCAGCACCTTCACCGTGGCGTCGCTCACATTTGGATCGAAGCAGCGCTGCACGCAGCCCAGCAACAGGGCAACGCGGCCGCGGCGTTCACCCGTCGCCGGATTGATCGTTGGCAGGGCGTCGCTGAAGCTTTCGGGAGCCAGCGCTGGCAGCAGTTGCTCCATGGCCTCGATTTCCGGACCAAAGAGCCGGGTGAGTCCGGTGCGACGGGCCAGGCGTTGCAGCGGTGTGCCGGCATAGGCCCGCAACGGTTGCAGCAGGGCCCGCAGCCGCCTGGGATAGGGCAGCACCTGCAGCAGCAGCTGGCGGAAACTGATCTGCCAGCTGCTGCGGTGCTGGAGCTGGTTGAGTTTTGGCCGAGTTGCCTCAATCAGCTGGTCGTAACGCACGCCTGACGGGCAGGCGGAGACGCAGGCGTAGCAGCCCAGGCAGGTGTCGAAATGGCTGGCGACGGTGGCGTCCAGTTCCAGTTCACCGGCTTCGATGGCCCGTAACGCATGAATCCGGCCGCGCGGAGAGTCCATCTCGCTGGCCAGTACCCGGTAGCTGGCGCAGGTGGGCAGGCAGAAGCCGCAATGCACGCAGGGGTCTGCGGCGCCGGCGGGCAGCCCGGGGAGCGATGGGGTTGTGGCCATCCACTCAGTTTGAAACAGGGGGCTGAAACCTGAGGCCGTTGGCGGACGACAGGTCATTGATCTCAGCAATCCGCTGGCGCAACTCGGCCAGGGGTTGGTGGTCACGGCAGGCCTGAAAATCCCAGAAGGATTCGATCAACGGGCAGATGCCGAAAAACTGAACTTGAACCGCCTCAAGTTCAGATGGCGTCACTGAATGCAAGCCGAGGCAGATGTCATGGAAGCTATCAAGATGATTCGCGGAGATTCTTCTTTTCTTGAGTTGCTGTTCCAGCTGATTCCAGGTGCTGCGTCTGCCGTGATTGAGGTGACTTTCGAGGAGTTCGAATGAGCTGACGATGGCAGTGTTGTAAGCCTCGGCATCCGCTGCATTGAAATGTCTGGGTTGGGGAGAGTGAAGTAATCCTGAGTAAGGTTTGTGGGGTCTTTCGCCTGCCGTTGCCACCATCTCCGTGCAATCGGCAGATTCCAGTTCTGCCATTGTGATCTCGCACTGGCGAACGAATGCTGTGATGTAATCAGGCCCCCAGCGGAATGACTGGCGGTCGAGGTGTGCCATCACTGTTTCGAGATGGGCGGCGATGCGCTCAGGGATCCGAAGACGCGTGGTTTCGCCGAGCTCCGGAAATTTTTTTCGAAAAGGCACTGATCCAAAAAGGATCGTTTTCATGCAAATTCTAGAGGAAAGTGATGGGAATGGCTGGACATTAAGAGATGGTTAGAGGGGAAATAATAATTGCTTAAGCCAAACTTTTTGGTTGCCATTTCCTGACCTTGGGGGCGTTGGCGGTGAATTCAATATTGCTCTCAGAGTTGTTTGGGATGCTTGTGTAGCGATGTGGGACCCATGGAAAATCACATGTGTCCCGCCTAAAAAATATGGGGGACATGTTTGGCGGACGCGTCCCATTTGTTCATCTAAAAGTGATGGGATCAGTCTGAAATCGATGGGTTGGTGCGTTGGAATTGTGTGTGTGATCTGCAAGACATCACGGTTAATACTTCCTCATTAATAAGCACAGAGTGCCGGCCTCTTTGTTGAGGTGAGCGCGACCACCACCATTCCTCCTCTTTCCCATGGCGAAGGTCACCATCGGGCAGACCACTGCCCTGATTCCTGAAGCCGGTTCAGCGGTCCAGCCCGAATGGCTGAACGACGGACAAAGCGGCAACACCAACTTTCCTTATTCCAGCTACAAGGCTCTGGCCACCGTTGGTGAGGTTGATGCCAAGACCAAGCAGGGTCTGACCGGTTATCCCGATGGTCAGGCCGCCTGGCTTCTGGATGACGACACCGTGCGCGTTGCTTATCAATCTGAGTCTTATGCCAACGTCACGGGCTACCGCACTGGCGTAGCCGACGGCGAGACCTACGCACGGGAACTTAAGACCGGTGTGACCTTCACTGGATCCAGGATCCACACCATCGACTATGCCCGCGATGCATTCGCGGATTTCATGAACAATGATTCTGCCGCCAGCGACATGGTGGAAGGCAGCGGTTTCCTATTCAACAGGGTGTTCAACCTCTTTGGTGAAGAGGTCACACCCAAAAACACCGACCCCGAGGACAAGGCAGCCAAGTGGGGCAACCAGACCCTGCCGTCCGGAGAGATCGTTGAGTTCGGTACCCCTCTGTCCAACGCTGACTTTTTCTTCCACTCCTTCTGTGGCGCCTGGTATGAGCCTGCCAATCGCTACGGCGAAGGACAGGGCTTCAGCGATGACATCTGGCTGATGGCCGAGGAGTGGGACATCGGAGAGGACAACTTTGCACCTGGCGATGCCGGTGTAGCAGTTGCCAACGAGACCATGGGTCTGGCGGCCATGGCCGTCGATGTCGCCAACGAAGTTGCCTATTCCGTTCCGGCTCTGGGTCAGACCGGTTACGAAAAGATCGCTCCTCTGAACACCGGCGAGAGCGACTACGTGGTGATGGTGACCTCTGGGTATAACCATGGCCTTGAGCCCGCCCCCCTGAAGATCTATGTGGGTCGCAAGGGCTACGACGGCGAGGGCAATGAGATCACCGACGAGCACAGCGAGCGTGATCAATTCCTGGGCCGCAACGGCTTGCTCTGGGGTCAGCTCTACGGCCAGACCCTGAAGAACAAGCACTTCGACAAGCTGGATGTTGTCGCCGATGAAGACGGCAACGGTCGTTTCGACGACAACGTGATGGACACCTACCTCACCACCCAGGCCAAGGCTGGTGATTCCTTCAAAGGTCGCTTCTATCCCACCAGCTTCCAGTGGGGTGGCTGGGATGAGCCCACCGCCGTCGGCAACACCGAGATGCGCCTCTGGGAGCGCCCGGAAGAGCAGCCCAGGAAGCACACCTTCTTCAACGGCGACACCAAAGCCGAGCACAACGCCGTTGATCCCTCTGGTAAGCCCCGCTTCTTCCAGAACATGACCGATGAGGGTGCTCTGCTTGGTTTCAACTTGAAGAAGCTGACCAAACAGCTCCAGAACAATCCTGATGCTGACGGCAACCTGCTGCCCGACTACATCAACTACAAGGCTGTGGTGACCATCCCTGCCACCGACGGTTCACTGACGGTTGATGTGGGCGATGAGGGCCTGGCTCACGCCGGTGAGGCCAATCCCGATGGCAGCCTTACTCACGCCACGCATGTTGAGAAAGGAGTCTCCAAGATCGTTTCCAATGACGGTCTCTACTGGGCCAAGGGTCAGGGCGGCAACGTCCTGATCCTGGATGAGGACTCCGGCAACGATTACGGCGAGCGCAAGTTCGCCCTTCCCATCACGGAAGGTATGGAGCTGCGTGATGCAGCGACCGGTTACTTCCTGGGTGCTGCCGGTGGAACCCTCAGCCCTCGCTATGAAGCGGGTGCAGCGGCTCTGGCTGGAGCGTTCTCTGCAGCCGGCACCAATGAATTCTCCGGCAGCTGGGATGTCACGGGCATGGTGACCCGTAAGGACGACGGCAGCTTCTATTCCAAGGAAGAGCTGTCCGGCAGCGGCATGCAGGATGTGGCCGACACGGTCGACATCGAAGACCACACCTACATCGGAGTTGTGCAGGCCCGCCCTGAGTCCGGTGGTCAGGTTGAGGACATCGGCGGAGACGCCGGTGGCCAGGTGTTCATGTTCGAGATGAACGGCTTCTTCTGATTGGCTCCGTCCAATCAAGCCTCAGCCTCCTCATATGAGGGGGCTTTTTTCATGCAATCAGAACCGCTGGATGATCGCTTCAGCGAAACCGCTGCAGCTCACAGGATCCACCTGGGGTTCCATCAGTCGGGCCAGGTCATAGGTGACCTGCTTGTCGGCGATGGCGGCGCTGAGGCCCTTGGTCACCAGATCAGCGGCCTCCTGCCAGCCCAGGAACTCCAGCATCATCACGCCACTCAGGATCACCG
>CAJWIC010000055.1 GCA_913040905.1 uncultured Synechococcus sp.
CCCGACCTTCGGGTTATGAGCCCGACGAGCTACCAGACTGCTCTACCCCGCGGAGCACCCCGAAATCATACAGGTCGGTGTCGCCCGACACAGGAAGACTTCAACTTTGCTGAAACGTCAAGGCCCCCTGCACCTCGAGATTGACGCCTGGGTTGACGATCAAGACCTGGTCCTCAAGCTCTTCGAGTCCAAGGGGCGTCAACCACTCCAGCTGCCGCAGAAGGTGCAGGGCGAC
Organism: uncultured Synechococcus sp.; assembly: GCA_913040905.1. The sequence continues at coordinate 236 of CAJWIC010000055.1, forward strand.
GGCCTGTTTGGCACGACGGGAGCCGTCCTCCACCTTGATGGCAACCCCGAGCCCCTCTCCGACGCGGCTCAGGCATTGGATCCCCTCTGCACCACCTTTTGACAGCACCTGGCCATGGCTGCGGCGCATCAGCTCCGTATCGAACCGACCGTCGCCTGCCACCAACTCCGGATGGGCCAGCATCGCCCGGCTGATCTGCTCCAGTTCGGCGTGGTTTGAAGCACCGAGATGGGCATAAAGCAACGCCATCTGGGCCAACTGCAGCCGCAATGTCGGAGCACCACAGTCATCCCGGGAGGCCACCAGCTCCGCAGGAGGAAGCCCAAGCAGCTCAGCGACACGACGATTGATCTCCACCTGAAGGGGATGATCGCTTTGGAGGTAGGTGTCCAATGGCCAGGCCATCTTCCGACTGGTGGCCAGGAACGCCGCATGCTTTCCAGAGCAGTTGTGCTGCAAGGGGCTTTCTGCCCCTGAAGGCACAGGGCACTGCAGATGACTGGCCTCCAGTTCGCCTTTCCAGAGCAGTTTGAACGCTTCCCTGGCATGGGCGTGACTACCCGAATGGGATGCACAGCTGATGGCCAGACCGCGATCACCCACATCCATCGCTGCCGCAGCGCCACTGCTGAGGAACGGCAGCGCTTGAAACGGTTTCAACGCTGAACGGATGAAGGTTTCCAGGCCGGCCTCGCCCGCCGACATCAACACTCGGCCCCGGCCATCGCAGACAACCGCGTGAACCCGATGGACGGATTCGGCAATGCAACCCCGTTTCAAGGTGACCTCCAGCGGCTGCGTGCCGGAGCGGGAGGTGCCGCTGAATCCTGAGGAAAGGCTCATTTCCGTCGCAGGAGGATTTCAGAGAGCCTGACAGAGGCTTGCACCACCCAGCATCAGCCCAGCAGCCATGGCCATGGCCCGACCCAACCGGCTCAGAATCGGTCGCACCTCGTGACGCGCGACCAGAAGATCCCGCGTCCGCCACGACAGGGGCTTTTCCCAGGTCTGTCCGTCGTACCAGCCGGATTCCTCGTAATCCACGCATTCAGCCAGCAACCTTTTCATCACGTAGGTCCATCCCAACCATTGCCGCACGAGGAGCAGCAAAGGGAGAACTAGGGCTGCAACGGCCCCTGCCACAACAAGTCGAGCAGGGTCAGCTTTCAACGCCCAGCTTCCACTGGCAACCAGGATGCAGATCGGGAGCATCAGCAGCCAACTGATCAGCAGACAACGCTTCAGTGAAGACACCTCTCCAGTTGGCCAGCGGAAGAACCAGGACTGGCAGAGCTGCTGGAATTCCTCAAGCGGTCTCTGCTCCGGCGGGACGGGGCAGGACACGAGCTCATCCATGCCGATCAGCCCACTGTGGGCGACGGTAGGAAAGTCCTGGTCTCACCGTGGCTCCAGAAAGCCTCGAGATCGTAATAACCGCGTTCATCGGGCATCAGCACATGAACGATCAGCTCGCCGTAATCCAGCAGCGCCCAACGACCTTCATGCACACCTTCTTTGCGGAGCGGCAGACGCTCGGCCTCGGTTTCCAGCCGATCTTCAACGGATCGCGCAATCGCTCGCACCTGCACATCCGATTGACCGCCAGCGATCACCATCCAGTCCGCCAGGCTTGACACCTCGTCCACCCGGATCAGACGGATGTCCGTTGCCTTTCGGTCATCACAGGCCTCTGCAGCCAGATCAGCCAGTTGCTGACTATCCATAAACGTTCTCACTGGTGACGGAGCTACGGGAGCCCTCCTGCTGGGCCATCTCTGCCCTGGCCTTGCTTGCACTCTTGCGCAGCGCCTCCAGACGGTCTTCGTAGTAACTCCTCCGCTTCTTCTTGCGGGTCTGCTCCACCAGCTCCTTCAGAGCTCCACCAAGGCTGCGGTAAGCATTGGGCACGCTGTAACCGAACCTGCAGGCCAGATCGATGGCACGTTCATCGGCGCTGATGGCGTCCTGCAGGCGCTTTTCCGAGTTGTTTTTCAGATAAAGCCGATAGCCAGCAAAACCTGACAGTCCCAGGGCCATCATCAGGAGGAGGCCATCCTGAACCCACAGTTCACCGATGGCACCGCCGAGGCCGATCGCAAGAGCCGCCATCTCCCAGCCGTCGCGCGGAATCGTGTCGTTCTGGATGCGACCGACTTCATGCCAGAACAGCAGGTTGCGGTGATCCAACGCCATGGCATCCCAGGCATCGAGATCAACCTGAATCTCCACCTCATCTCGACCGATTTCCTCGAGCGTGATTAAGGGTGGGTCGACTGCTGCTGCAGTTTCCACAAACACCCAGCTCTGCATTTCCGGCGGCAGCAACCCCTTCAGGCGCTGGAGCTCACTCATTGCAACCCAGATTCCTCATGGACCAACCGTAGCGAGGCCAGGTGCCGTCGCAGTCGCATGAGAGGCTGTGAACGTTTGGCCTGAAGCGTCTGCCCATGCCTCGGAGGACCGATCTGCGGCGCATCCTTCTGCTGGGCTCCGGTCCGATCGTCATCGGACAAGCCTGTGAATTTGACTATTCAGGCACCCAGGCCTGTAAGGCGCTGCGTTCCGAGGGTTACGAGGTCATCCTCGTGAACTCCAATCCGGCATCGATCATGACCGATCCGGAGATGGCGGATCGGACCTACATCGAGCCTCTGACTCCGGAGGTGGTCACCCGGGTGATCGAACGGGAACGTCCTGATGCGTTGCTGCCCACCATGGGGGGGCAGACCGCTCTGAACCTTGCGGTCACCCTGGCCGAAAACGGCACGCTCGAGCGTTGTGGCGTTGAGCTGATCGGCGCCGATCTTCAGGCCATTCAAAAAGCTGAAGACCGTCTGCTGTTCAAGCAGGCAATGGAACGGATTGGGGTGCAGGTCTGCCCATCCGGCATCGCTTCAACCCTGGAGGAAGCTGAAGCCGTCGGGGCTGCCATCGGCAGCTTTCCGAGAATCATCCGACCGGCCTTCACCCTGGGCGGCAGTGGAGGGGGAATCGCGTACAACCCGGAGGAATACGCCGCCATCTGCAAAAGCGGACTGGAAGCCAGTCCGGTCTCCCAGATCCTGATTGAACAGTCGCTGCTGGGCTGGAAGGAATTTGAACTGGAGGTGATGCGCGATCAGGCGGACAACGTCGTGATTGTCTGCAGCATCGAGAATCTGGATCCGATGGGCGTCCACACGGGCGACTCCATCACCGTGGCTCCTGCCCAGACGCTGACGGATCGGGAATATCAGCGACTGCGCGACCAATCGATTGCGATCATCCGCGAAATCGGTGTGGCTACCGGAGGCAGCAACATCCAGTTCGCCATCAACCCTGACAACGGCGATGTGGTGGTGATCGAAATGAATCCAAGGGTGAGCCGTTCCTCGGCGTTGGCCAGCAAAGCCACCGGATTCCCGATCGCAAAGATCGCCGCTCGACTGGCCATCGGCTACACGCTCGACGAAATCCTCAACGACATCACCGGCAAGACACCGGCCTGCTTCGAACCCACCATCGATTACGTGGTGACGAAGATCCCTCGCTTCGCCTTCGAAAAATTCAGGGGCAGCCCAGCCGTGCTCACCACATCGATGAAGTCGGTGGGAGAAGCCATGGCCATCGGCCGCAGCTTCGAGGAATCCTTCCAGAAAGCGATGCGTTCCCTGGAAACCGGTTACGCCGGCTGGGGTGGAGACAGACCGGAACCGGAACTCACTGAAGCGGAACTCGATCGACTGCTGCGCACCCCGTCACCGGAGCGCATTCTCTGTGTCCGCAGCGCCATGCTGCGGGGGCGAACCGATGCTGAGATTCACCGAATCAGCAGGATTGATCCCTGGTTCCTGGCCAAACTGCGTCGCATCGTCGACGCTGAGCAGCGGCTGCTGTGCGGCCGGCAACTGAACGACCTTTCCGCAACCGAGCTGCTCGAGCTCAAGCAACTCGGCTTCTCGGACCGCCAGATCGCCTGGCAAACCACAAGCGATGAATTGCGTGTGCGGCGCCATCGCCATGGCCTGGGGGTCCGCGCCGTGTTCAAGACCGTCGACACCTGTGCTGCCGAATTCGCCTCCACCACGCCGTATCACTACTCCACCTACGAGCGGCCCATCCAACAGCTGACCAGCGACGGGAGCCTCTTAACCCTTGTCCCCGAAAACGAGGTGACCCGCAAGAACAGCGGACGCAAGGTGATGATTCTTGGTGGCGGGCCCAACCGCATTGGCCAGGGAATTGAATTCGACTACTGCTGCTGCCATGCCTCCTTTGCCGCCCAGGACGCCGGCATCACATCGGTGATGGTCAACAGCAACCCCGAGACCGTTTCCACGGACTACGACACCAGTGACAGCCTCTATTTCGAGCCCCTCACCCTCGAGGATGTCCTCAATGTGATTGAGGCGGAGCAACCGGATGGCGTGGTGGTCCAGTTCGGGGGGCAGACCCCTCTGAAACTGGCGATTCCTCTGCTGAACTGGCTCAACTCTGAGGAAGGTCGCGCCACAGGGACTCGGATCTGGGGTACGTCACCGGAGTCGATCGACCGCGCCGAAGACCGCGAGCAGTTCGAAGCGATCCTGAACCAACTGGACATTCGCCAGCCCAGGCATGGTCTTGCCCGCAGTGAGGCGGAAGCCCGGGATGTCGCGGCCCGCGTGGGCTACCCAGTGGTGGTCCGCCCGTCCTATGTGCTGGGCGGTCGCGCCATGGAGGTGGTCTTCGACGAGCAGGAGCTGAATCGCTACATGTTGGAGGCCGTTCAGGTGGAACCTGACCATCCGGTGCTGATCGACCAGTACCTGGAGAATGCGGTTGAGGTGGACGTTGATGCGCTCTGCGACAACGAGGGCAACGTGGTGATCGGCGGCCTGATGGAACACATTGAACCGGCGGGCATCCACTCCGGTGATTCCGCCTGCTGCCTTCCCGCCGTTTCTCTCGGTCAGGGCGCCCTGGACACGATCCGGGAGTGGAGCCGGGGACTTGCCCTCGCGCTGAACGTGCAGGGGCTGATCAACCTCCAGTTCGCCGTTCAACAGAACGCTGAAGGAGAGGAAATCGTTTACATCATCGAGGCCAACCCGCGGGCGTCCCGCACGGTGCCGTTCGTGGCCAAGGCCACCGGTCAGCCACTGGCCCGCATCGCGACCAGGTTGATGGCAGGGGAGACGCTGCAACAGGTTGGCTTAACAACAGAACCTCAGCCACCGCTGCAGACGATCAAGGAAGCCGTCCTGCCATTCCGGCGCTTCCCAGGTGCGGACACGGTGCTGGGCCCGGAAATGCGATCCACAGGCGAAGTGATGGGTTCGGCCGACAGCTTCGGGATGGCTTACGCCAAAGCGGAACTGGGGGCCGGTGAAGCACTACCCACCTCAGGCACAGTGTTTCTGTCGACCCACAACCGCGACAAACCCGCTCTGGTTCCTGTGGCTGAACGCCTGGCCCAGCAGGGCTTCGCTCTGATCGCCACCACCGGCACCGCTGAGGTACTGACCAAGGCGGGACTCAAGGTGAACGCCGTGCTCAAGGTGCATGAGGGTCGCCCCAACATCGAGGACATGATCCGGTCCAACCAGGTGCAACTGGTGATCAACCCCCCCATCGGCCGCCAGGCCGCCCACGACGATAAATACCTGCGCAGGGCTGCTCTTGACTATGCCGTTCCAACGGTGACAACCCTTGCCGGAGCTCGCGCGGCGGTGGAGGCCATCGCCACGCTTCAAAGTGAGCCCACCCTGAGCATCAACGCTCTGCAGGATGTCCATGACATTGTGCGGTGATCAGTAGGGTTGCGTCAGCAGATTCAGTGTCTTGACCGCCTCCGCCCCCGTTCAAGTCGGCAGTGATCTCAGAGATGAGTTTCGCCGTGCTTACGAGAACCGTTACACCTGGGATCCGGGATTTGCCGGTTATCGCGGCCGCTGCATCTGGCAGCAGGGGGATCAACGGGTTGAAGGCCATTTTGAAGTTGGCGCCGACCTCAAAGCCAAGGTCGAAGGTATCGACGATGCCGAAGTGCTGAAGGCTGTTCAGTCCCAGCTTTGGGAAGTCGCCATCCACCGCGTTCGCCGCAGCTTCGACCAGACCCACGGTGAGAACCATTTCACCGCTGGTGATACAGATGCCGTCGGAACCGAGGTCCTCGTCAGCGGCAAGGGAGAGGGTGATCGCTACCGCATCAAGGATGACGTCGTCACGATGGTGCACCGGCACATTCACGGAACTGTCGTGACGATCTTCACCACCGCCGTCACCGACACCGGCGCCGGCTACCTCAGCCACACCTACACCAGTCAATACGCCGATCCGGCCACTGGTGAGGCAAAGGGCGGACGCAGCAGTTTCAAGGACACCTTCACACCATTGGCTGGTGACGGTCCCTGGGTGTTGGCAGAGCGCGTGATCGACACAGAAGCCCATGGCGACACCCCCGCCGGAAGCCAGACGTTTCGTTTCGACGATCTGCAAGCCCTCTGATTGGATTGCCGCAGCGGAACAGCTGTGACACCATCTCCAAAACGTTGGGTTAAGGAATGGGTGGCCTCGAAACAGCAATCCAGACCATCAATGATCCAATCAATGGTCTTGTATGGGGATGGCCCACCGTCAGTCTGATTGCCCTGACTGGCGTGGTCCTGATGCTGGGCCTGAGGCTCATGCCGGTGCGCAGGCTGGGCTACGGCGTCACGATGATGCTGCGTCCTGCAGATCCCGGAACCGATGGGGAGATCACGCCGTTTCAGGCCCTGATGACCTCCCTTTCGGCAACGATTGGTACGGGCAACATCGCCGGCGTTGCCGGTGCCATCGCCGTCGGCGGCCCCGGAGCTGTGTTCTGGATGTGGGTGATTGCCCTGTTCGGCATCGCCACGAAATATGCCGAAGCGGTGCTGGCCGTGCGCTTCCGGGAAACCGATGCCACCGGTCAGCACGTCGGTGGCCCGATGTACTACATCCTCAATGGATTGGGCAGCCGCTGGGCCTGGATGGCTGGCCTTTTCGCCCTGTTCGGGATGCTGGCCGGTTTCGGCATCGGAAATGGTGTCCAGGCGTTTGAGGTTTCATCGGCGCTGAACCTGATCGGCGTCCCCAAGCTGGTCACCGGCATTGCGCTGGGGGCCATGGTGTTTGCCGTGGTGATCGGCGGCATCCAGCGGATTGCCCAGGCCGCCTCCGCCATCGTTCCCCTGATGTCCGTGCTCTACGTGGGGGCTTGTCTACTGGTGCTGCTGCTGAATGCCGGCGCCGTGCCTGAAGCTTTCGCCACCATTGTCGGCAATGCGTTCACAGGAGAGGCTGCCGTCGGTGGGGCCCTCGGCCAGGTGATCCTGATGGGCTTCAAACGGGGGATCTTCTCCAATGAAGCCGGCCTGGGGAGCGCGCCGATGGCTCATGCAGCCGCCAAAACCACCGACCCGGTGCGGCAAGGAACGGTGGCCATGCTCGGCACCTTCATTGACACCCTGATCATCTGCACCATGACGGCCCTGGTGATCATCACTACCAAGGCCCACGTACTGCTCGATGGCGCTGGGGAACGTCTCAGCGGGGCTGATCTTTCGATCGCAGCGTTCAACGCAGGCCTGCCCGGCAGCGGAGCTGTCGTGACGGTTGGGCTTGTGATCTTTGCCTTCACCACCATCCTGGGCTGGAGTTTCTATGGCGAACGCTGCACAACGTTTCTGTTCGGAGAGCAGGCCGTGTTGCCGTTCCGACTCGTCTGGGTTGCCGTTGTGGTGATCGGTGCGGTTGCTGGTGATCGAGGCGTGGTGTGGTCCATTGCCGACACCCTGAACGGCCTGATGGCCCTGCCCAACCTCGTGGCACTGCTGCTGCTGTCAGGAACGGTGATCAAACTCACCA
>CAJWIC010000056.1 GCA_913040905.1 uncultured Synechococcus sp.
AGCCTCACTCCTCAACTAGCACGGGAGATCAATGCCACCAGCACCCGCTGCACCGTTCCCGTTGTGGACGGTGTTCTGGTGGTGGATGTGGTGCCCGACACTCCGGCGGAGACCGCAGGAATCCGCCAATGCGATCTGATCCGAGCCGTGAATGGAACCACCGTGGAGAATCCATCCGCGGTGCAGCTGGCCGTCGATCGCGGCCGCGTGGGGCAACCGATGCAGATCACCATCGAACGCAACGGCCTTGAGCAGAACCTGGAGGTTCTGCCCAGGGAACTACCCCGCCAGCGCTGAGGTGGCCCCATCGGCCGCTCTGGTGCTGATGGCCCGCTGGCCGGCGCCGGGGCGTTGCAAACGACGGCTGGCGGCAGACATGCGCTCAGAACTGCGCCTCCATCACAGCGATGAGCGCAGTGCTCGCCTGCAGACCCGGCTCACAGATCACACCATCGCTGTGGCCCGGGCCTTGCATCGCCAGGCGAAGGTCACACCTGTGCTGGCCATCAGCGGACTGGGTCCGGGCCAGGCCCGGAGGTGGGGCAAGCACCATGGCATCGACGAGATCCATCTGCAGGGCCAGGGACATCTCGGAACCCGGTTGAAGCGCCAGTTACTACGCCAGCGGCATCGCCGCTCCTCAGTGCTTGTGGTGGGCAGCGACCTGCCTGACTTCAATCGACGCGACCTGCTGATGGCCCTGGAGAGCCTGCACAGCCATGAGCTCGTGCTGGGGCCCGCCGCTGACGGCGGCTACTGGCTGATCGCCCTGTCCAGCTCGCTGATGCAGACCCCCCAGCGTTGGCCGCTGGCCGGTATCCCCTGGGGGAGCGCCGAGGTGTGCGACCGCACGCTTGAGTCAGCCGAACGCAACGGCCTTTCCGTGGATTTTCTTCCGCAGCGGCAGGATCTTGATCACCTGCGTGACCTCAACCGATGGCAGGGCTGACCATCCTGATTCCGACGCTGAATGAAGCGCGTCGGCTGCCACTGCTGCTGGCCGATCTGGCCCGCTGGGCCTATGGGGCCCAGGTGATCGTCGTGGATGGGGACAGCCGGGATGCCACCCGACAGACGGCCGCCCTGGCCGGCGTCCAGACACTGACCAGTCAGGAACGGGGACGGGGGCAGCAACTGATCGAAGGGATGGCCGCTGCACGCCATGACTGGACCCTGGTGCTCCATGCCGACAGCCGCCTGCCACCAGACTGGTGCAGGGCTGTTCAACAGGTGATGCAGTCCCCACAGGCAAGACGCGATGCCTGGTACTTCGACTTCCAGGTGGAAGCCCGCGGTCCGATGCTGTGGCTGCTGGAGCGCTGCGTCGCCCTGCGCAGCGGCCTGGGTCAGCGGCCCTACGGCGACCAGGGGCTGCTGATCCACCGCACGGTTTATGCAGCCAGCGGTGGTTACCGGCCGATCCCGTTGATGGAGGACCTGGACCTGGTGGAGCGCATTGCACGCCACCACAGGCTGCGACGTCTGGGCTGCCGATTGATCACCAGCAACCGCCGCTGGCAGGAGCAGGGGGTGATCAGCAGGGCCTGGCAGAACTGTATGTTGCGACGCCGCTGGCGCAACGGCACGGCCGCAGATCAACTGGTGGACGATTACACGCGCTGAACGCCGTACGAATCAACTGGCATACCAGAAGGCACAGCGATGCTGCTGCGGCTCCAGCTCCCAGCCCTGGCGCTGGTAGAAGTTCACCACGCCTGGATCGGCAAACAAACTCACGCGCTCCGTCCCCATCGCCTCCAGGGCCTCCAGCACGTAGACCATCAGCTGACTGCCCAGGCCACTGCCCTGATACAGCGGGTGCACGGCCACGTCCCAGACCGTGGCTTCGAAGACCCCATCACCAGTACAGCGGGCAAAGCCCACCAGGCGGGGGATGCGGGGATCGTGCCGCCATAGACCGACGGTGAGCAGGCTGTTGGCCAAGGCCTTACGCACCCGGCGCACCGGCCGCCGACTCCAGCCCACCGCTTCCAGCAACTGCTCCAGCTCCACCAGGTCAAAGGGATGCCGTTGGCTGAACACCAGAGTGAGTTGATCGTTGGCAGAGGAACACAAACGAGCCTCCTCGCCGTACTGCTCGAGCAGTGGGGCCGCGGGAATGTCCAGAGGAGAGCTGATCACAGGCGGGCCAACCCCTTTTCCTGCAGCTCCGCCAACTGGGCGTAGAGCCCACCCCTGGCTCGCAAGTCCAGATGCGTGCCCTGTTCGATCAGCTCACCCCGGCGCAGCACCAGGATCCGATCCGAGGCCTCCACCGTCGCCAGGCGGTGGGCGATCACCACAGCCGTGCGTTTCTGCAGCAGCCGGTCGAGATCACGCTGCAAGCTGGCCTCCGTGGCGGGATCCATGAATGCGGTGGCCTCATCCATCACCAGCACTGTGGGATTACGGATCGCCACCCGGGCCACGGCCAGCAGCTGACGTTCTCCGGATGAGAGATTGCCGCCCCGCTCCCGCAACTCCGTCTCCAAACCAGCGGGCAGCCGCTGCAACAGGTCGTTCAGCCCCAGATCACGGCAGATTCCAGCCAGCTGCTGATCGCTGATCTCGGCATTGAGCCGCAGGTTGTCGGCCACGTTGCCGCTGAACAAAAAGGTGTCCTGCAGCACGACGCCCAGCTGACGGCGCAGATCCGCGATCGGAATCGAACGGATGTCGCGACCATCCAGAAGAATGCGGCCCTGCTGCGGCTCATACAACCGGCACAGCAAACGGATAACGGTGGTTTTGCCGGATCCCGTCGGTCCCACCAACGCCACGTGTTCCCCGGGCGCAATGCGGAAGGAGAGATTGCGCAGGATCGGCTCATCCGGGCGGTAACAGAAGCTGACGTTTTCGAAAATCACTTCACCCAGTCCGGCGGAACTGAGGGGAGTGGCATCGGGATCCTCCACGATCTCCAGGGGCTGCTCCATCAGTTCACCGATCCGCTCCACCGCCGTCAGGCCACCCTGAATCTGGGTGAAGCGCTCCGCCAGCTGGCGCAGCGGATCGAACAGACGCTGGGAATAGAGAATGAACGTGGTGAGGATTCCCAGGCCCATGGAGCCGGACGTCACCATCCATCCGCCCAGGGCCAGCACCAGGGCCACCGCTCCCAGAGACACCCATTCGAGGAACGCGGAGATGCTGCTATCGAAGAAAATCGTTCCATTCACCGCACGGCGATAGGCGAAACCGGTGCGTTGAAAGCGCTCGCCGTTGACCTGTTCGCGCCGGAACATCTGGACCACTTCCAGGCCCTGAAGGTTTTCCTGAAAGTCGGCGTTGAGCTGGGACAGCTCCTCACGGACGCGGTAATTGGCTTTGCGATAGCGCTTCTGCAGCCAGATCACCATCCCGGTGACGGGCAGCTGAGTGCAGAGCAGCAACAACCCAAGCCGCCATTCGATCAGAAGCATCGAACCGGCAATCACCAGCAGGCTGACAAGGTCGCCGAGAACACCGACGGCACCACTGCCGAAGACCTCCGAGAGGGCATCGACATCACTGGTGAGCCGGGTGAGCAACTTGCCCACGGGCATCCCGTCGTGAAAGCGCAGGGACAGCGACAGGGCATGACGGAACAGGTCATCACGGATCCGTGCGGTGAGCCGCTGGCCCACGGCCTGGATGTTGAAGGTCTGCACCCCCTGCAGCGCCAGGCGCAACATCACCGACACCAGCAGCAGCGAAACGATCAGTCGAATGGCTGCAGCGGTGCTGAGCCCCTCAAGCCAGGGGAGGCTGGATTCATTGCGCAGCACACTGATGGCCTGACCCACCAGCAGGGGCTGAATCGCTCCGGCGATGGCCACCGGCACCAGCAGCACCAGGGTCAGCAGCAGGCGTCGGCGGTCATGGACGAGATAACGCCCCAGACGGCGCACCCGTCTCCAATCGCTGATGACGCTCATCCAGCGGCTCCTGCAGCATTGGAGGCCGTCCGCACCGCCTCAACAATGGCGCCCAGTGATCCATCGTCGAGACGCATGGACAGGGGGTGACCCACCAGGCGAGCTGTGGACTGAAACAGATCCTCGATCGCCACCAGGCCGTTGTCCTTCAACGTGCGTCCGGTGGCCACCAGATCGACGATGGCCTCCGACATGCCGGTGATCGGACCGAGCTCCACCGATCCATTGAGATGCACCAGCTCGACCGGCAGATCGAGGGCATCGAAATACTCACGGGCGCAATGGGTGAACTTGCTGGCCACCCGGCAGTGTGGCGGAAGATCGGCGGCGCGCTCGTAACCGCTGCTGGCCTTCACCGCAACAGCCATCCGGCAACCGCCGAAACCCAGGTCCACCAGCTGAGCCACCGGCAATTGGTGCTCCTTCAACACATCGAAACCGACCACCCCCAACTGGGCCTGGCCGTAGGCGACGTAGGTGGGCACATCGCCATTGCGCACCAGCAGGGCCCGCGCCCGACCGCAAGGGGTCGGCAACATCAATTGGCGGTTGTCCTTGTCCAGTACAGCGGAGAAGTCAAGGCCAGCTGCGGCAAAACGTGCCACTGATTCCTTGAGCAGCGCTCCTTTGGCCAACGCGACGGTGATCATGGGTCCAGCGTTGACCGCGTTACCAGGCAGGACTTTAACGATGCAATCCTCCCTCCATGCCCTGCCGGTGCTGCAGGACAACCTTGTTTGGATCTGGGTGCGGGGTGATGAGGCCGCTGTGGTGGATCCTGCGGTGTCCGATCCTGTCGTCGACTGGTTGCAGGAACGGCAGCTGCAACTGCGTGCGGTTCTGCAGACGCATCACCATGCCGATCACATCGGTGGAACCCCCGGCCTGCTGCAGCGATGGCCTGACGCGGCGGTGGTGGCCGCAGCAGCCGATCGCTCACGCATTCCCTTTCAAACGATCTCCGTCAGCGACGGCGATCAGGTGCGCGTGCTCGGCCGATGCCTGCGGGTCCTGGACGTGGCTGCCCACACCTCCGCGCATATCGCCTTTGTGATCCCTGATCAGGAGGAGCCGGATCTCGGAACGGTGTTGTTCTGCGGCGACACCCTGTTCTCCGGGGGGTGCGGCCGCCTGTTCGAAGGGACACCGGCCGACATGCACCGAGCCCTGAAGCGGCTATCGGACCTGCCTGAATCCACCAAGGTGTGCTGCGCCCACGACTACACCGAGGCAAACCTGCGGTGGGCCACCGAGCAGCAACCCGATGACACTGCCGTACGGCGGCGTTACGACGCCGTGGTGGACCTGCGACGTCGCGGCGAGCTGAGTCTGCCCAGCAGCATTGGAGAGGAACGCCGCAGCAACCTGTTCATGCGGGCGGAATCGGCTGAGGAGCTGGGACGCCTGCGGCGGGAGAAGGATCAGTGGCGCGCAGCCTGATCCCCTGGGGGAAGAGAATCACTTCAGCGCCGGGCTGAAAGGCCAATCGGCAGCGGGTTCCACGGGGTACATCCAAGCTCAGGTGAGCATTGACGCGGAGGTCGCACGGGCCCTGCTGCACGCGGTACTGCCAGGCCTGTCCGAGGAACTCCCGTCCCATGACGCAGGCATCTCCCTGGGGATCCGGATGCAGCTGAATCACGGCTGGATCAACCAGCAACAGGTCCTCGTCTGATTCAGACGCAGACGATGCCACAGCAGGGCTGCCCTCCAGCGAGCCGATCAGGCAATGCATCGGTCCATCCAGGGGCAGAAGATTGCCTTGAAGTACAAAACGACCAACAAACGGGGACGCGGGCGCTTCCACGAGGGCTCTGGGGGTTGCGCACTGGTGCAGTACACCGTCCCGCATCACCGCCACACGGTCACAGATAGCCAGGGCCTCACCGGGGTCGTGGGTCACGATCAGCCCAGTGGCTCCGCAAACCTGGAGAACGGAACTGAGTTCACTGCGCAGGCGCAGCCTCACCTCCACATCAAGATTGGAGAAGGGCTCATCCAACAGCACCAGCTTCGGGGCCGGTGCCAGGGCTCGGGCCAGGGCAAGGCGTTGCTTCTGTCCACCGGACAGTTGATGGGGATAGCGCAGCTCAAGCCCCTTCAAGCCGAGCAATTCCAGCAACCATGCCGCTCGGCTGTCGTCCTGACCGGGCCGCAGTCCGAAGCAAGCGTTCTGCCAGGCGGTGAGATGGGGGAACAGGGCGTAGTCCTGGAACACCATGCCGATCCCACGCCGCTCGGGCGGTAGCCAATGGCCGTCCCCCGCCACGGGACGCTGCTGCAGGTGAACCGTCCCCTGCGACGGCCGCTCAAAACCGGCGATCAATCGCAGCAGAGTTGTCTTTCCGCAGCCGGAGGGTCCCAGCAGACCGAGCAGTTCACCGGCTGCAAGTTGCAGATCGATGCCCCGCAACGTCCAAGGGCCCGCGGGGCCACCGTCGTAACGATGCCAGAGGTCACGGACGGCAACAGTGGCCTGGGACTGCGACAACGGCGAAACGCGATGATCGGTTCCATTCTGCGATTCGGCCATGACCGCTCAAGCCGTCACAACTTCAGCAGCTCCGGCTCCTGTTGGGCCTTACAACCAGGCTGTGCTGGCCGGCGGTTGGCTGTATTGCTCTGGCCAGATCCCGTTGGATCCTCAATCCGGGGCCATGGTCGGTGGTGGTGATGCAGCCAGTGAAACGCGTCAGGTGCTGAAGAACCTCACCGCAGTGCTTGAGGCCGCTGGCGCGACGGCACAGCACGTGGTGCGGACAACGGTTTTTCTGACTGATCTGGCGGACTTCCAGACCGTTAACGAGATCTATGCGGAGGTCTTCGGGGCGGGCACGAGCCCAGCCAGAGCCTGCGTGCAGGTAGCAGCGCTGCCGAAGGGAGCCAAGGTTGAGATCGACTGCGTGGCCTGGCTTGGTGGTGAGTTGCAGACCGTCTGATCTGATCGACATCTGGCACCAGCGAAGCAATCACTGAGGAAAGCTGCGATGGGCTGTCGACCTGGGTCCTTGGCCAGGACGCACACGAGATCAGCAATCTGCTGCAGGTTCTGCTGGCCGCAAGGGCCGACGGAAACCATCGAGGAACTGATGGTTGGCCATGGATCACAGCGGGGGCTTCCCCACGGGGATCTAGGTTATTGGAGATCAGGGGGATGATCCGATGACCCAGGCGAAGCTCACCATTGGTGAATTGGAAGCCGGATACCCCCTCTACTGCAAAGCCTTGAGACGGCTTCTGCAGCAGGGGAAGTCAACCAAGGACATCGAACGAACCGTCTGCTGGGGACACCTGGAAACCCTCAATCGCTGCCTACCAACCCGATACAAGTCACCTTCGTATCTGCTGGCGTTGATCCGTCGTGATCTGGAGAAGATCGCAGCTGAGAAAGCCTGATCAGGCTCAGACAATTCACAGCCATTTCACCTGCTGCACTGAAGTGCTGGTGAATTGCTGGGCTCAAGATTGAACAAGTTGCTCGCATTTGTTGTGCGCACAATATTCAGCAAGCCAAGGCGTCGTTGGTCAACCAGATCCGTTGTGATGAGCTTGATGATCGTTGCAGGATCAGTGGTGTGCCTTGAATGGAGCAATTCAATCGTCCTTGACCTGAACAATCACCCGAACCAAAGCATCAACAACAGTCACGAGGCAACCAAAGCTCATCCATTCTCAGAGACAAAGGAGCAACGGATCCAAATCGCCTTATAGTCAATCGATCGCAACGTTCTGCAGCGTGGAGTTCTCGATCGTCATTCTCAGCCGATTCGTAGCGTCCTATCCAGACATCACCTGGTCAGACTGGAAAGATGAGAACAGAAAAAAAATGAAGAGTGAAGGCGACAACTGGTCAGCGGCAACGCTGCATGGAACAGATATCTGGGGCTGCCTGGACAGCAACAAGATCGATCGTCTGCATCTCGTGCAATGGAAACGATCTGGCGATGATTT
>CAJWIC010000057.1 GCA_913040905.1 uncultured Synechococcus sp.
GAGGAGATGTCAGATAGCCGGTTGAACTTGCCCGGTTCTTTTGTCGGTTTGATCGGGCGCCTGATTTGACGACTCAGATAGAGCCATCAACCCAAGAAGAGTTTTTTCAGCGACGCGATACTGACTGTCTTGATTCGTACCGAGATCTTCGATTTTAAAATCCTTCAATTCCTTTTCAGACACCTTTACCTCGATATCAGGCTTGATGCCGTGTTGATGAATATCCTTACCGCTGGGGGTCAAATATTTGGCGATCGTCACGGTCATCCCTGAGCCATCGGATAGCCCTCTGACAGCCTGAACAAGACCCTTGCCAAAGGTTGTTTGGCCTACGAGTTCGGCACGATCATTCTCCTGCAACGCGCCTGAAACGATTTCACTGGCACTGGCGGAGCCCTGATCGATCAGCACGACCATGGGTTTATCAGTGATGGCGCTTCCCGTGGCGCGGCGGATATCGCGGATTCCCTCCCGAGTCCGTGTGCTGACGATGATTCCCTCGTTCAACCATTGCCGTGCGATGTCCACACTGGCCTCCAGCAGGCCGCCTGGATTGCTGCGTAGATCAAGGACGTATCCGGTAGCTCCCTGATCCTCGAAATCCTGAATCGCGTCGCGCATCTCACGCGATGCATTGGCGTTGAATTGTTTCAGCCGGATGTAACCGATCTTGCTGCCATCCACTGACGTGTTCAGAGCTGATTTGACGGCATTGATTTCAATACGGGCACGGGTCAACGGAACGGAGAGCAGATCACCCTTACGACGCAGTCCAAGAATGACCTCGGTTCCTTGGGGGCCGCGGATCAACTTCACCGCATCCTCCGTGGTCATGCCCTTGGTGGGGGTGCCGTCGATGCTGACGATGACATCCTTCGACTGCACACCCGCCCGTGACGCCGGCGTTCCCTCAATCGGGGATACAACGATCAACTCCTTGGTGACTTTGTCGAGACTGATCTGGATCCCGACCCCCATCAATTCACCGGAGGTATCGATCCGCATCTCCTTGAATTCCTTGGGATCAAGAAAACGGGTGTAAGGGTCATCGAGGCTGTCCAGCATCCCTCGAATGGCCTCGTAGGACTCTTCGTCGCCGCCGTAGGACTTCTTCAGAAGATCCTTTCGCAGCTGCCGCCAACGCTCATCGGTGTAGGTGCCAGTGGAATCCAGATAATCCCGGTAGACGATCTGCCAGACCTGGTCAATCACCTCTTTTGGACTGTCGGTGATCGCACCACCGCTCGCCCCCTTCAAGCCAAGGCTCGGGGCTGCCACCGAAACGGCCATGCCCCCCAGTCCCAGCATCAGCAGGAGCGGAGTTGAACGGAGGAGGCCGCGCAAACCCTTGGCGCTAGGCATGGCCTGAGATCGCTGATTCCTTACCCTAACGAGATCAGGCCGGTTCAACCCAACGCCCGTCCTCTTTGATCAACTGGATCAGGGCAGTCACACCGTCCTCTTCGGGCACCTTGCGGATCTCATCCCGTCCCCGGTACAGCGAAATCACCCCCGGTGTCTTGCCGACGTAGCCGTAGTCGGCATCAGCCATCTCGCCTGGACCGTTGACGATGCAGCCCATGACGGCAATGTCGAGACCTGTGAGGTGAGACGTCGCCTCCCGAACCTTGTGCAGGACTTCCTCGAGGTTGAACAGGGTGCGGCCGCAGCTGGGACATGCCACGTATTCCACCATGGTCTTGCGCAGACCGAGGGATTGAAGAATCGAGTAGCAGACAGGGATTTCCCGTTCCGGCGCCTCGGTCAAGGACACTCTGATGGTGTCGCCCAGACCATCGGCCAACAGGGTCGCAATGCCAGCCGTGCTCTTGACGCGGCCATAATCACCATCACCGGCTTCGGTCACGCCAAGGTGGAGGGGATAGTTGAATCCCTCCTGGTCCATCGTGTCTGCCATCAATCGATAGGCCGCCAGCATCACCGGCGCCCTCGATGCCTTCATCGAAATCACGATGTTGTGGAAGTCGAGAGCATCGCAGATGCGAACGAATTCCATCGCCGACTCCACCATGCCCTTGGGGGTATCGCCGTAGGTGAACAGCATCCGCTCCGCCAGGGAGCCATGGTTCACCCCGATGCGCAGGGCTTTGTTCTGGTCCCTCAACAGGGTGACCAGCGGTTCGAAGGTTTCGCGGATCCGCGCCCCGATGGCCGCGAATTCCTCCTCGGAAAACTCTTCTCGGTTGGGATCTGGCTTATCGAAGACAAACAGGCCAGGGTTAATACGCACCTTGTCGACGTGCTGCGCCACCTCCATCGCGATCTTGACGCCGTTGTGATGGACGTCGGCCACCAACGGCACCGAGCAACCGCGGGCACGGACGGCAGCACGAATCTCCCCCATGGCACGGGCATGGGCCATCGACGGTGTGGTGACACGCACGATCTCACTGCCGGCTTCCGCCAGGCGGACGATGCCGGCGACTGCCGCATCGATATCGAGGGTGTCCTCATTGATCATCGACTGCACCACCACGGGGTGGTCGCTGCCGATCGCGACATCACCCACCATCACGGTGCGGGTGGTGCGGCGATGGATCTGGGTGTCGTAACGCCGATCCAGGGCTGTCATGGCGGGCCAGGCCGAGAGCGCGTCAACGTTCGCACAGTCGCTGCTGCACCGCGCGGAGATCGGCCAGGGTCAACGCTGTTGGCGCATCAGCGGCCCTGGACGGATTGCGCAAGAGATACGACGGATGAAAGATCGGCATCACTTCACGGCCTTCCCAGCTGAGCCACTGCCCTCTGAGCTGGGTCATGCCAGTTTTGATCCCCAGCAGGCTGTTCACAGCAGTCGCCCCCAGGAGAATGATCACCTTGGGATCCACCAGGTCGATCTGACGATCCAGCCAGGGTCTGCAGGCCGTCAATTCCAGGCGTTTTGGACGGCGGTTCTGTGGAGGACGACACTTCACCGCATTGCAGATGTACAGATCGTTCTCGGGATCAAAGCCGACATCCAGCAACAACCTGTCGAGCAGCTGTCCAGAACGTCCGACAAAGGGCTGACCCAGGGCATCCTCCCGGGCACCGGGGGCCTCTCCGATCAGCATCAACGGCGCCGTCGCGGCACCACGACTGATCACCACCCGGTGACGCGTCAGAGCCAGATCACAGGCGGTGCAGTGCTCGCAGTCACGCAGCTCCAACATCGTGTTCAGGTGGAAGCACTGGGGAAGGGTTGCACCACGAGCACGGGATTGCCCTCAGGATCAGCCAGCCAGACCTCGGCACCAAAGGCCTCCTGTCGTGGAGGCTCGATCAGCGACGCACCCAGGGCCAGCCAGGCGGGCAACTGCTGTTGCAGATCCTCCAGGGGAACATCGCTGGAGGCGAGGCGCAGACAGGGGGCCATCGCGCGCCCCCGCAGCGGGAACGGACGCCGGCGGGAGGGTCTGTAGATCTCCAGCCGTCCTCCGCCAGCCAAATCGACGATGCAATGGGATTGGGACAATCCCCTCAATTGAGGACGCTCCAACAGCGCGGCGTAAAAGCTGGCCAGTCGCTGCGGATCGTCAGCCGCCAGCACCCAGCTCAGGTTGGTGAAGCTCATGACTGGAGAACACACAAGGTTGTCTGGGACACCACGTGAGGCAGGATGTGATCCTTACGCGTGCCACGGGGAGGTGCGTTGCCGATGCCAGGCCCTCCAGAACTGTCCGCCCGGGCTGTGGCCCTCAAGCCCTCTCTGACGCTAGCCATCGCGGCCCAGGCCAAGGCACTGAAAAACGCGGGTCGTGATATCTGCAGCCTCAGCGCCGGAGAACCTGACTTCGACACCCCGGACTTCATCGTTGAGGCCACCCGCAAAGCGCTGCGGGATGGCATCACCCGCTACGGCCCAGCGGCTGGAGAGCCTGAGCTCCGTGCAGCCGTCGCCGAGAAGCTCTCCAGCACCAACGGCATCGCCACCACCTCCGAGCAGGTTCTGATCACCAACGGCGGCAAGCAGGCGATTTACAACCTGTTTCAGGTGCTGCTCAATCCTGGAGATCAGGTGCTTCTGCCGGCGCCCTACTGGCTGAGCTACCCGGAGATGGCTGCCCTGGCCGGCGCCGAGGTGAAGCTGATCCCGACCCAGGCCGAGGGGGGGTTCCAACTCGACATCAACGCCCTGGAAGCGGCGATCACGCCTCGCACTCGCCTGCTGGTGCTGAATACACCCGGTAACCCCACCGGTCGGGTGATGCCACGCCAGGAGCTTGAAGCCGTGGCGGAGATGGTGCGTCGTCATCCCCAGTTGCTGGTGATGAGTGATGAGATCTACGAATTCCTGCTCGCGCAGGGGGAGCAGCACCACAGCTTTGCGGCCATTGCACCGGATCTGGCCGATCGCTGTTTCACCGTCAACGGCTTCGCCAAAGGTTGGGCCATGACCGGCTGGCGGCTGGGTTACCTCGCCGGACATCAGAACGTGATCAAGGCTGCCGCTGCACTGCAGAGCCAGAGCACCAGCAACGTCTGCAGCTTTGCCCAGAGAGGGGCGCTGGCAGCCATTCAGGGTCCGCGCGATTGCGTCGATGCGATGGCGGAGAGCTACAACCGCCGCCGACTGCTGCTCACCGAGGGGCTGCAGGCCATTGAAGGGATCACGCTTGTGGAGCCCCGAGGAGCCTTCTATGCGTTTCCGAAGCTGCCGGAATCAGCAGGTGGATCGATGGACTTCTGCCGTCATGCCCTCGAGCAGGCAGGTCTTGCCGTTGTCCCGGGTCTGGCGTTCGGAGATGACCGCTGCATTCGGCTGTCCTGCGCTGTCTCGCGTGAGACGATCAGGGATGGCCTGTCGCGACTGGGGCAACTGCTCAGCACGACCTGAATTGCTCCCATTTTTCGTTAACTGATGCCAGGACGAGAACATCCGGCCGTGAAGGCCGCCGGTCTCACCGCCGGACTTGCCTTTGCGGCCGCCGTGGTCGGATGCAGCAGCGCACCACCCTCGAACCAACAGGTTCTCAAGATCGGTGCCATTCCTGACCAGAACCCCGAGAGGTTGAACCGTCTCTATGGAGCCCTCTCCGACGAACTGGGTGCATCCCTGAATGTTGAGGTTCAGTACGTACCCGTCAGCAACTATGCGGCTGCCGTCAGCGCATTCCGCAGCGGCAGTCTTGATCTTGTCTGGTTCGGTGGCCTCACGGGTGTTCAGGCCCGTCTGCAGACCCCAGGGGCCACGGTGCTGGCCCAACGGGACATCGATGCCGAATTCACCAGCGTGTTCATTGCCAATGGAGCCAGCGGACTGCGCCCCATCACCAGTGCCGACCAATTGGTTCAGCTGAAGGGTCGCCGCCTGGCCTTCGGCTCCGAAAGTTCCACCTCCGGTCGACTGATGCCCCAGTACTTCCTCGGCGAGAACGGCGTCACCATGGCGGAACTGGCTGGGGGGGGACCCGGTTTCAGTGGCAGCCACGACGCCACGATCGCCGTGGTCCAGAGCGGTGCCTACGAGGTGGGTGCCCTCAATTCACAGGTCTGGCAGAGCAATGTCGATGAAGGCCGTGTGGATCCCGCCAAGGCGGCGGTGATCTGGAGAACTCCGCCCTACGTCGATTACCATTGGGTGGCTCGACCAGACCTGGATTCCCGTTTTGGGGACGGATTCACCGGACGTGTCCAGAACGCCCTGCTGTCGCTGACACCCACAACGGAACGGGGAGCCTTGGTTCTGGAGCTGTTCGGAGCGAAACGGTTTATTCCGGCGCAAAACGAGGACTACAGCAAGATCGAGGCGGTGGGACGTCAGCTGGGCAAGATCCGCTGATGTCTGTGCTGGAGCTCCGCCGGGCTGGACTGACCGGCCGGCTCCATCCCCTCGATCTCACGATTCGTCGCGGCGAGACCACCGTTCTGCTGGGTCGAAGTGGGGCTGGCAAGTCCAGCCTGATCGGCCTCTGCAACGGCAGCCTTCCACCCGATCAAGGCCACGTTCTCTGGCGGGGGCAGGAGCTTGAACGCTGTCGACCAGAGCAGCGTCGGCAGATCGGCACCCTCTGGCAAGACCTCAGGCTCGTGGAGGAACTGACCGTGCTTCAGAACATCAACGCGGGAGCCCTCGGACGCCATTCGTTGTTGTGGGCGCTGCGCAACCTGCTGCAGCCGCCGGAACCGGAGATTGGCACCGCCATCCTGCGCCAGGTGGGACTGAGCAGCGATCTCAGCGATCAGCGGGTCTCCGGGCTCTCAGGCGGTGAACGCCAGCGGGTGGCCCTCGCTCGGCTGTTGCGGCAGCAACCGATGCTGGTACTGGCGGATGAACCGTTGTCCGCCCTCGACCCAGGCCTGGCACGCGATGTGCTCAACCTGCTGCTGGACCAGTCGTCCTGTGTGATCAGCCTGCATCGACCTGATCTGATGCATCAGTTCCAGCGGGTGCTGGGCCTGCGTCAGGGTGAACTGGTGCTGGACGCCGCCCCTTCAGCCATCACCCAATCAACCCTGGCATGGCTTTACAGCGAGGACTGAAGCCGGCACCAGCGCTGATGGCCCTGGCTCCGGGACTGGTGTTGCTGCCACTGGGGTTGGTGCTGTTGCGCGATTTCCACGCTGGAGGTGCCGAGCAGATCGGGCGCTTCTGGCTGGCAGCCCTGCAACCCTCCCTGGAGGCGTCGTTACTCAGGCATCAGCTCACCGGACTGCAGGTCACCGCTCTGACAGCACTCCTGGCCTGGAGCCTGAGCAGCTGCATCGGGCTGGTGCTCGGCCTGCTCTGTTCGACAACGATCGTGTCAACGCTGACGGGCCTGCGCTGGCCAGCCCTGATGCTGCGTCGCTGCCTGGCACCCCTGCGATCCATCCATGAACTGGTCTGGGGATTGCTGTTGCTGCAACTGTTCGGCCTCAATGGCTGGGTGGCCGTGCTGGCCATCGTTCTTCCCTACTCAGCACTGCTGGCCCGCGTCCTGGCAGATCAGCTCGACCGCCACGAACCACCGGCGCTCACGGCCCTGCGCTGTGCCGGTGTACCCGCCGTGACCAATCTGTTCACCAGCCTGATGCCTCCCGTGGCAACGGCAATGCGGGACCACATCGGTCACCGGCTGGACTGCGCCCTGCGATCCGCCCTGCTGCTGGGAATTTTCGGCCTTGGGGGGTTGGGGACTGAGCTGATGTTCAGCATGCAGTCCCTGCGCTTTCGTGAACTCTGGACTGGCTTATGGCTGATGGCCTTGCTGCTGGCGTTGGTGAATCTGTTGATCCGACGAGTCTCCGCCGGTCATGGCCTGGTGCTGCTGCTCCTGGCACTGCCACTGGTCACACTCCAATGGAGCCGAACCCTCGACCATGATCTCTCCTTTCCCAGGTGGGTTGATGGGGCCCCATGGCCTTCAGCCGCACAGTGGAGTGAAGGGCTGAGCCAGGCATGGATCGAGACGCCATGGCTGGAGCTGGTTGGCGGCACCCTCTTGATCACGCTGCTTGCTTCCGGGGTCGCCATTGCCCTGCCTCCCTTGCTGCGGTTGATCGCCCCGGCCCCTGGGCCTGGATGCATCGTCAAAGCGGGCTGGATGCTGATGCGATTGTTGCCAGCCCCCTTGACGGCACTGTTGCTGATGCTGGCCAGCAAACCGACCATCGCCGTTGCGGCGCTGGCCCTGGGCCTGCACCACAGCGGTGTGATGGGGCTGGTGCTGGAGGACGGGCTCGAACGCGTCGGCCACCGCGAGCACCAGGCCATGGTTGCCCTTGGAGCTCGACCGCGCCCGGCCTGGTTGTTCGGTGTGCTCTCACCGGCCAGTCAGCGTTATCTCGCCTATGCCGCCTACCGCAGTGACGTGATTCTGCGCGATACGGCGGTGGTCGGCCTGGTGGGGGGGGCCA
>CAJWIC010000058.1 GCA_913040905.1 uncultured Synechococcus sp.
AGCACCGCCCTGTCACGGCGGAAGTTGCGGGTTCGAATCCCGTCGGTCCCGTTTCCACCACCCGAAAACGCAATGGTGCGCGTTCGTCTGGCTCCCAGCCCAACGGGCACGCTTCACATCGGTACGGCTCGCACAGCCGTGTTCAACTGGCTGTTTGCTCGCCGCCAGCAGGGCTCCTTCCTGCTGAGAATTGAAGACACCGACAAAGAACGGTCCAAACCCGAATACACCCAGAACATTCTCGAAGGTCTGCGCTGGCTGGGAATCGACTGGGACGAAGAGCCGGTGATCCAGAGCGAACAGGTGCACCAGCACCGTTCCGCCATCGAGACACTGTTGGACAAGGGTCTGGCCTACCGCTGCTATGCCAGCGAGGCCGAACTGGACGCCATGCGAGAGGCCCAGAAGGCCAGCAACCAGGCCCCGCGCTACGACAACCGTCACCGCAATCTCACGTCTGAGCAGGAAGCGGCCTTCCAGGCGGAGGGACGGGAAGCCGTGATCCGATTCCGCATTGATGACAACGCCGATATCCGTTGGACCGACCTGGTGCGAGGCCCCATGTCCTGGCGGGGTGCTGATCTCGGCGGCGACATGGTCGTGGCCCGCAGGGCCCCTGCTGATCAGATCGGTGATCCCCTGTACAACCTTGTGGTGGTGGTGGATGACGCTGCCATGGCCATCAGCCATGTGATTCGCGGTGAAGACCACATCGCCAACACGGCCAAGCAGCTGCTGCTTTATGAAGCCCTTGATCTGCCGGCACCGACCTTCGCCCATGCACCCCTGATCCTGAATGCTGAGGGCCGCAAGCTCTCCAAACGGGATGGGGTGACCTCCATCAACGACTTCCGCACGATGGGATACACCGCGGAAGCGATTGCCAATTACATGACCCTGCTGGGCTGGTCTGTGCCTGAGGGAATGGAGGAGCGATTCACCCTGCCCGAAGCAGCAGCGGTGTTCAGTTTCGATCGGGTGAACAAAGCCGGTGCCCGCTTTGATTGGGACAAGCTCAACTGGCTCAATGGACAGGTGCTGCACGCCCTGCCAACACAGCAGCTCCTGGATGACCTTCGTCCTCTGTGGAGCGAACAAGGTTGGACGCTGCCGGACGAGAGCGGCTGGGGGCTGGACTTATGCGAACTGCTGGGACCATCCCTGACACTGCTTAAAGACGGCGTGGACCAGGCGAAACCGTTCTTCGAATGCCCGGGTCTTGAGGACGATGGTTTGCGACAACTTGAGGCCGACGGTGCTCGGGCGGCAATCGCTCAACTGCTGCAGACCCTCGAGACCGAGCCCTGGGATGGCAGCGACACGGATCGCGCCAAACAACTGCTGGGGGATGCCGCCAAGGAAGCCGGCGTCAAGAAGGGGATTGTGATGAAATCCCTGCGTGCCGCCCTGCTCGGGCGGCTGCAGGGTCCAGACCTGATCACCACTTGGTCGTTACTGGCCAGGATCGGGGAGGACCTCCCCCGGTTGAAGCGTTGTCTCGCCTGAGGGCGTCGTCGCTTCACAGGATTCTTCGATCAGTCCCAGGGCACGGGCCAATGGTTGAGCCGTGAGGCCCTGCAGCCCGACGGTCATCAAAATGGTGAGAAAAACCAGGCCCTGCAGGCGACCCGCTCCCAGGATCCCCGCCTGCTCCAGCCGGATAGCAAACAGGGACGCCACCGACGCGGTGACGATCCCTCGCGGTGCCAGCCAGCCGAGAAAGAGCTTCTGAGGACGATTCAACGGAAGTCCTGCCGTTGCCACACCCACCGCAATCGGTCGGACCACAAGCATCAGCACAAGCACGCAGCTGACCCCCCCCCAGCCCAGTGGGCTCAATTCCGCCCAGGACACGTCAGCGGCAAGCAGTGGAAACAGCATCGTGATCGCCAGTTGCGCCAACTCCTGGATCAGACCATCCAGTTCAGCGGTGTGCACCGTCTGGCGACGCCCCACCACGATGCCTGCCGCCACCGAAGCGGGCAAAGCCGATTCCGGCAACAGCCACTCGCTGACGCCGTACATCAGAAACAACATCCCAAGCGTGAGCTGCAGCGGCAGACCGGAGGACTGATCGGGCTTCAACCGCTGCAACAGTTCCGACAGCAGCCAGCCAACACTGGCGCCGATCAGGACCCCCCCACCGAGCCGCTCCAGCAGGCCCAGGACCAGTTCGCGCCAGCCGTGCAGGTTGCCCAGGACCAACTCCAGCAGCAGCAGAGCCAGCACCGCACCGATCGGCTCAAGCACCAGGCCCTCCGCCTCGAGCACATCTCCGAGCGGAGCCGCCAGACGGATCTGACGCACCAGGGGCGTCACCACAGTGGGGCCAGTGGCCAGAACAATGGCGCTGAACACCGCAGCAACAGACCAGCTCAGTCCGGCCAGCCAGTGAGCCGCCAACAGCCCCGCGCCGAGGGAGATCAGCAACCGCAGAACCGCGATCCGCTTCACGGTCTCCCGGATCGTGTCCCCAGGCAGCCGCAGGTTGAGGCCACCATCGAACAGAACCAGGCTGACCAGGAGGCCAACCAACGTACCCAGACCCGGACCCAGGTCGAGCGGCTCCACCAGACCAAGGCCGGACCGACCGATCAACAGCCCTGACAGCAGCAGCAACACGACTCCCGGCAGTTCCGAAACCGATGCCAGCAGCCGCGCACCGGCCCCGGCAAACACCGTGACCCCCCAGAGCAGACCCAGACGCTCAGGCGTCATCGACGGATGAAAACTGAGGTTCCACACGAACGCCGATCACCGCCTCCGGTCGCACCACGAGATATTCGCCCTCGAGATCGCTGATGGGCACATTGACAAAGCCGCCCTGCCCTTCGGCATTCACCAGACCCTGATACCACTCCTGGAACAACTCGAGCCTGGGAAAGAACACCCGCTCGGTCTGACCTCCCACCAAATGGAGATGCACGGCATAGCGTCGCGGTGTTCGGGACATCAGGACTGGATGAAAACCGTTTGAGTCACCTCAGGATGCCCGATGGGATCTATGCCTGCCCATTGGAATGGTTTTAAAAGACATCCCCGTGGTGCATAGAGAGGATGACGCGGATGGCCGGCGCGAGTCAGCGCCAGAGCCTGAGGCCCCGGAGCGAGCGGAAAGCTCCGAGCCCGTTGCTGAACAACAGGCTTCAACAGGTCCATCACCTGTAGGGCCCGAGCGCACTGGCCACCGCCATTGCCCCAGCCACACCAGAGCGCCCAAGCCTCTTGTTCCGCCCACGCGTGGCACCAATACAACAGCGCAGCGTCGGCGTTCCAACCAACGGGGTCCTGACAGCGACGCAGCACGGAGGGCGAAGGGGACATGCGGGCGAACAAATTCACCACCACCAGAGCGTCATAGCCCCAGTCCGTTGCGAAGCCGATCAGACGACGCAGGGTGGGATCGTCCCGCTTTGCATCAGCCCGGGAAGGGTTCAATCCAAGGAAGATCAACACCCGCCCACCCTTCTGCCAGCGTCGCGTCAGCCACCAGCGGAAGCATCCATCGGCACTGACGCTGGCGTCAGACCCCCAGGTGGGCCCGGCTGAGCTCAAGGATGCGTTGACTGGCCTTGCCATCACCGAAGGGATTGACCGCCCTGGACATCGCCCCATAGGCCGAGGCGTCGCTGAGCAGACGGGATGCTTCCTCCAGAATGGTCGCAGGGTCAGTGCCGACAAGTCGGGCGGTGCCTGCATCGACGGCCTCGGGCCGTTCCGTGGTGCGGCGCAGCACCAACACGGGTTTCCCGAGAGCCGGAGCCTCTTCCTGCAATCCGCCTGAATCGGTCAGCAGCAGTGTGCAGCCCTTCATGGCCGCCACCAGACGGTCGTAATCGAGCGGCTCGGTGAGCACGACCCGCGGATGGCTGCCCAGCAGGGCCTGCAGCGGTTCGCGCACTGTGGGGTTGCGGTGCAACGGCAGCAGCAGCGCCGTATCGGGATGACGATCGAGCACCTGCAGGATCCCCGCAGCGATGTCCTTGAGGCGATCCCCCCAGTTTTCACGGCGGTGGACAGTGGCCAGGATCACCCGCTGGTTGTCCCAGTCGAGACCATCAAAAGTGATCGGCGGTGCCGTTTCCGCCATCAACAGCAAAGCGTCAATCACGGTATTTCCCGTGACGCTCACTTCACCCACGACCCCCGAGGCCCTGAGGTTGGATTCCGCCTTCTGGGTCGGAGCGAAATGGAGGGTCGCAATCTGGGAGAGAAGACGTCGATTGGCTTCCTCTGGGAAAGGATCCAGCAGGTTGTCCGTGCGCAGACCGGCTTCAACATGACCAACCGGGATCTGCTCGTAGAAAGCCGCAAGTCCAGCCGCGAAGGCTGTGGTGGTGTCGCCTTGCACCAGCACAAGCTGGGGTGGATAAGCCTGAAAATCCTCCCGCAGCCCCTCCAGGGCTGCACAGGTCACGTGGGTCAGGGTCTGACGCGGTGCCATCAGGTTGAGGTCCCGATCGGCCTTGAGTTGGAACAGATCCATCACCTGGGACACCATCTCCCGGTGCTGCCCGGTCAGCACCACCCGGGTGCGCAGGGCCGATGCGTCCTGGAACACCCGAATCACAGGAGCGAGTTTGATCGCCTCTGGCCTCGTGCCCAGGACGATCGTGACCCGGGGCTGCTCCGTCATCACCATCGGTGAGTTGCTGAAATCCTACGGCTGATCTTCAACAAGGCCTTGCCAGTTGAGCCATCGGGACGATCCTGAAAGAAGCACAGGAGACGCAGCGTGGCCCAGCCGGTCTTTCCCCCCAGCTTCCCGCCGCGGCCGAGGGCGACATCACCGGCGCCAGCCGCACCGGCCACACCGGCTGCACCTGCCATACCGACTGCACCAACCAAACCGGCTGCAGCTGCCGCCCCGACCCATGGCGCTCCCAACCTGGAGGCCATCGTCAAGATCGCCCATGAGGAAGGTCATTCCGATGTTCATCTCGGCGTCGGCGAAGTGCCGCGTTATCGAGCCCGCGGCGAGATGCAGAGCACCGAATGGCCCGCCACTGACCTCTCCACCTTTCAGGGATGGCTTGGCGAGATCCTGTCACCGCAACAGATTGATGCGTTCTTCCGCGAGAAGGAGTTCGACGGCTCCCACGCCTTTCCCTTCGTTCGCATTCGGATCAACCTGCTCGATTCGCTGCGAGGCCCGGCGATGGTGCTGCGGCTGATCCCGCAGACCATCCTCACGATGGAGCAGTTGAAGCTGCCCGAGGTTCTGACGGAACTGGCCGGTCGCCCCAAAGGACTGATCCTGGTGACAGGCCCCACCGGATCCGGCAAAAGCACCACCCTCGCCGCGATGATCGACTGGATCAATCGCAACGAAACCCGCCACATCCTCACGATTGAGGACCCGGTTGAATTCGTGCATGAGAGCAAGCGATCCCTGATTCGACATCGCGAAGTGGGCATGCACACCCTCAAGTTCCACAACGCCCTGCGTGCCGCGCTGCGGGAGGACCCTGACGTGATCCTTGTGGGCGAGATCCGCGACCAGGAAACCCTGTCCACAGCCCTGGAAGCTGCCCAGACGGGCCATCTGGTGTTCGGCACCCTTCACACCAACTCGGCCGTGAAAACCGTCGAGCGGGTTCTGGGGATGTTTCCACCTGAGGAGCAGGAGAGTGTGCGGCGTTCAATGTCGGAATCTCTGCTGGGGGTGATCGCCCAGGGGCTGATTCGCACCACTGACGGCAAACGGGCTGCTTTCCACGACATCCTCGTCAACACAGACGCCTGCAAGGACTACATCCAGCGGGGAGCCCTGGATGAAGTGGAGGAAATCATGGAGCGAAGCAGTTTTGATGGAATGGTCACCTCCAATCAATCGCTGCAGGCACTCGTCGAAGCGGGGCGCGTGGAGCCGGACAAGGCCCTGGCCGTGAGTCTCAAACCCAACGAGCTCGCTCAGGCGCTGCGGGGGAGAAGCTGATCAGCTCCCGGCGAACAACCGCACAAGAAGGACCACAGCCAAACCCGCGGACAGGCCGATCATGGCCAGACGCCCGTTCCAGATCTCAGCCTGAGGGGTGAATCCTCGCTTCCAGGCATTGAGTTCATCCGAGCCAACGGGCTCAGCGACGTCTCCAGACTGTTCGAGTTGCTCAGGCATGACCTCAGTGCCGTGCGCCAACACCCTACGAGTGATTTCAGAAGGCCGGCTGTTCGTCGTACAGCCGATCAGCCTGCGCCAGAGACCAACGGGCTGACACCCCAGTCCGCAAGGAACAACCCCGTACACCACTCTCCCAGCGCAACAGGGCCGCCGCACCAATCATGGCGGCATTGTCTGTGCAATAGGCCAGCGGGGCCACTGAGACCCGAACACCGAAGGCGTCGGAGCGCTGTTGGAGGGTACGCCGCAACCGGCGATTGGCAGCCACACCACCCACCATCACAAGGTCCTCAAGCCCGTGGTCCGTGGCACAACGCAAGCTGCGCTCCACCAGAACATCAACAACCACCTGCTCGAAACTGGCTGCAAGATCCGCCGTCGGCAGCGGAGCTGCCTGGGCCTCCACAGTGCGAAGCATGGCTGTTTTCAGACCGCTGAAGGAGAAGTCATAGGGATGAAAGCCTCCCTCAGGAAGGGAGATGCGTCCCTTCGGAAGCTTGAATCGACGGCCATCACCACCTTCCGCTGCGGCCTGAATGGCGGGGCCACCCGGGTAGCCGAGGCCCAGCAGGCGCGCCACCTTGTCAAAGGCCTCCCCTGCCGCATCGTCATGGCTGCGGCCAAGCCGCTCCATGGCCCCATCAACAGCAACGCGGATCAGCTCGGTGTGCCCACCACTGACCAACAGCACCAGGTAGGGCGGCTGGGGTCGATGCTCCGCCAGATGCACTGACGCCAGATGTCCTTCGAGATGGTGCACCGCCAGAAAGGGGCGATCGTGCAGGGCTGACAGGGTGCGTCCGGTGACAGAGGCCACCATCAATGCCCCTGCCAGCCCAGGCGCCACCGTTGCGGCGACCGCATCCACCTCCTCAAGCGTCACCTGCGACTCAGCAAGAACCTGTTCGATCAGACCCGGCAACGCTTCCACGTGACGACGCGAGGCGATCTCCGGCACAACACCTCCCCAGCGGGCGTGTTCCTCAATCTGAGAGGCAATTCGCGCGGACTGGACTTCGAGCCGGCCATCCCCATGACGGCGGACCAGAGCAGCGGCCGACTCGTCACAACTTGTTTCGAGGGCGAGGACTGATGGCATCGGACTGGGGACCCTCCCCTACTGTCCACAAGTGACATCCTGCCCCGTAACGGGCAGCTTACAAACAGGAATCGTTCCGATGCGTCGTCTCTTCGCCGCCCTGCTCTCGGCCCTCCTGGTGTTCGGCTTCGCTCCCGTCGCCAAGGCTGACGTGGCCGGCCTGACCCCCTGCTCCGAAAGCGCCCGCTTCCAGCAGCGCGCTGCTGCCGCCACAACACCCCAGGCCAAGGCCCGTTTTGAGATGTACAGCCAGGCCTCCTGCGGTGATGACGGACTGCCTCACCTGATCGTTGATGGCCGCTGGAGCCACGCTGGTGATTTCGTCTATCCCGGCATCATGTTCCTCTACGTAGCTGGTTGCATCGGCTGGGCTGGTCGGGAATACCTGAAGGCAACACGCGGCAAGAATGCTGCCCAGTACGAAATCTTTATTGATCGCAGCATTGCCATCAAGAGCCTTCTGGCTGCTGCCACCTGGCCTCTGGCTG
>CAJWIC010000059.1 GCA_913040905.1 uncultured Synechococcus sp.
GAATTGTGTGATGTCTTCAGCCGCATCCGGGATGATCGCGAGATCGGCGTGGTGCTGTTCACCGGTGTGGGCCCAGCTGCCGATGGTGGTTTCGCCTTCTGCTCAGGCGGCGATCAGGGCGTGCGTGGCGACGGCGGCTATGTCGGTGATGACGGCCTCCCACGCCTCAACGTGCTGGATCTGCAGCGGATCATTCGCAGTCTTCCCAAGGTGGTGATCGCTCTGGTGGCTGGATACGCCATGGGTGGAGGCCAGGTGCTGCATCTGCTCTGTGACCTGAGCCTGGCGGCGGACAATGCCGTCTTCGGTCAGACCGGCCCGAAGGTGGGCAGCTTCGATGGCGGTTTCGGCGCCGGTTACCTGGCCCGGGTGGTGGGGCAGCGCAAGGCCCGTGAGATCTGGTTCCTCTGCCGCCGCTATGGCGCCGAGGAAGCCCTGCGGATGGGATTGGTTAACGGCGTGGTTCCCCTCGATCAACTGCAGACTGAGGGGGTGCGGATGGCGCGGGAGGTGCTGCAGCACAGTCCCACGGCGATCCGCTGCCTCAAGGCGGCGTTCAACGCCGAAACCGATGGACTGGCGGGTATTCAGGAGCTGGCGGGGCACGCCACCCACCTCTTCTATCGGACCGAGGAAGCGCTGGAGGGCCGCAACGCCTTTCTCGAGAAACGGTCCCCTGACTTCTCCGAGACAGGCTGGTTACCTTGAGCCCATGCTTCCGATCAACCTCCCAGAACCCTTGCCGCTTCTGCAGGCGGCCTCGATGGATTCGGTGATGGAAGCTCTGGCGTCGCTGCCGGCTGAACTGCGCAACAAGCCGAAGCGGCACATCGTTTTATTGCGGGGCCGGCGGCGTCTGCTGCTCCTGGAGAACGGCAGCCTGAGGCTCGCTTTTCCCGTGGCCACGGGGATGCCCGGCTGGGAGACCCCCACCGGCAGCTTCGCGGTGTTTGAGAAGATCGATCAACCCGTCTGGGTGCATCCCGTGACCGGCGAGCGGGTGGAGGAGCAGGGGCCAGACAACCCTCTGGGTAGCCACTGGATTGCCTTTCATCGTGACTGCCTCGGTCGCGACGCCCATGACGGTGATCAATGGATCACGATCAAAGGCTGCACCACCACCGGTTTTCACGGCACCCCCCATCGCTGGACTGTGGGCCGTGCCATCTCCCATGGCTGCGTGCGTCTTTACAACGAGGATGTGCGCAGTCTTTATGGCCAGGTGAAGCTCGGGACTGCGGTGACCGTGCTGCCCTGAGCCGGCAGATCGTCGAATTCCCCCTAAAGTCGCCGCGCCATCGCCGATTTCATCCATGCGCATCCTCTTCGCTGCCGCGGAATGCGCCCCGATGATCAAGGTCGGCGGCATGGGAGATGTGGTGGGGTCTCTGCCACCGGCCCTGGCACGACTGGGCCACGACGTTCGGCTGATCATGCCCGGCTACTCCAAGCTCTGGAGCAAGCTGACGATCTCCGAAGAACCGATCTGGCGCGCCCAGACCATGGGCACGGAATTCGCCGTCTACGAGACCAAGCATCCCAGCAACGGGATGACGATTTATCTGGTGGGGCATCCGGTATTCGATCCCGAGCGGATCTATGGCGGTGAGGATGAGGATTGGCGTTTCACATTTTTCGCCAGCGCCGCCGCTGAATTCGCCTGGAACGTCTGGAAGCCGCAGGTGCTGCACTGTCATGACTGGCACACCGGCATGATTCCGGTCTGGATGCATCAGGACCCCGAGATCAGCACGGTCTTCACCATTCACAACCTCAAATATCAGGGCCCCTGGCGCTGGAAGCTGGATCGCATCACCTGGTGTCCCTGGTACATGCAGGGCGACCACACCATGGCGGCAGCGCTGCTCTACGCCGACCGGGTCAACGCTGTGTCTCCCACCTATTCCGAGGAAATTCGCACAGCGGAATACGGCGAAAAGCTGGATGGTCTGCTGAATTTCGTTTCAGGCAAGCTGCGCGGCATCCTCAACGGCATCGACCTCGACGCCTGGGATCCAGAGACCGACAGGGCGTTGCCGGCCACCTTCAGCGCCGATGACCTCTCCGGAAAAGCGGTCTGCAAACGGGTGCTGCAGGAGCGCATGGGCCTGGAGGTTCGTGATGACGCTTTTGTGCTCGGCATGGTGAGCCGATTGGTGGATCAGAAGGGCGTTGATCTGCTTCTCCAGGTTGCAGACCGTCTGCTCGCTTACACCGACACCCAGATCGTGGTGCTCGGCACCGGAGACCGTGGCCTGGAATCAGGCCTGTGGCAGCTGGCTTCTCGCCATGCCGGCCGTTGCGCCGTCTTCCTTACCTACGACGACGATCTCTCCCGCCTGATTTACGCCGGCAGTGACGCCTTCCTGATGCCCAGCCGTTTCGAGCCGTGCGGCATCAGCCAGTTGTATGCCATGCGCTATGGCTCGGTGCCCGTGGTGCGCAAGGTGGGCGGACTGGTGGACACCGTTCCCCCTCACAACCCCGCCGAGGCCAGTGGCACCGGTTTCTGTTTCGATCGCTTTGAGCCGGTGGACTTCTACACCGCATTGGTGCGTGCCTGGGAGGCCTACCGCCATCGCGACAGCTGGCAGACGTTGCAGAAGCGCGGCATGCAGCAGGACTACAGCTGGGATCGCTCCGCCATTGACTACGACGCCATGTACCGAGATGTCTGCGGTCTGAAGGAACCCACCCCCGATGCAGCGATGGTGGAACAGTTCTCCCAGGGACAGGCCGCCGATCCCTCCCGGTCTGAGGATGATGGGCAGGACGCGGCTCTTGCGGCGGTCACTGCACCGTCCGGCCCCAGCCGCAATCCCCTCAATCGTCTCTTCGGCCGCAGGGCCGGCTGATCTTGCCCAACCTTCCGGCGCCCTACGTCAGCCCCTGGAAAGAGTTCGCCCGCAATCTGCGGGCTCTCTGGGCTGATCTGGGTCTGCGGGGCCGGGAGCTCTGGCGCCGCAACCGCGAGGGGGACCTCTCCATTCCGGCGTTCTGGCCGGAAGAACTTGCGGCATGGTTCTGGCCTGCCGTTGTTGCCCTGGTGTTGGCTGCCCTGGTGGCAATCGCCATCGTGATCAAAGCCACCCCAAGGCAGCAGGCCAGCTCCCCTCCGCCGCCACCGGTTCCGATCCGCGAGTTGCCGGCCCCTGATCCGATGCCCGTGGACGAGGAACCCGTGGTGATACTCCCTGAACCGGATCCGCCACCGCCACCGCTGCGCATTGATCCGCTGCTGGAGTTGTTTCTGGATGGTTCGGCGCCGGATGGTCTGTTGCAGTCGGCCCAGCCCGATGGGACGACCAACCGCCTGCTGATTCTTCTCTCCGAAAGCTGGTGGGGACTGCAGGATTCCCGTCGTCAGGAGCTGGCCCAGGCCTGGCAGACCCGCAGCACAGATCTGGGCTATGGCGAGTTGCTGTTGTTGGGTCGCGACGATCAACTGATCGGACGGTCAGCCCGGGTTGGCAGCGGCATGATCCTGTTCAACCATCCGGCACCGGCATGACCCTGCGGATCCAGCAGCTGATCGATCTTTGGGGGCAACCGCAGGGCCCTCTCGTCCCTCCGGAACAGGCCATCGGGCCGGTCTGCACCGATAGCCGCCGTCTCACCCCTGGCAGCTTCTTTGTTCCCCTGGTGGGGGAACGCTTCGATGGTCATTGCTTTCTTGAGCAGCTGCCGGCTTTAGGGGGGCAGGGTGCTGTGGTGTCGATGGACTGGACAGCACCGCTGCCCGATGGGCTTCTCCACTGGCGGGTGGACGACACCACGGCGGCTTACCAGCAACTGGCGTTGTTGCATCGCCGTCAGCTCGCTCTGCCCCTGGTGGCGGTCACCGGTTCCGCCGGCAAGACCACAACCCGAGAGTTGATTCGGTCTGTTCTGGCACCCCTGGGAGCCATTCGTGCCAGTGAAGCCAACAACAACAATGACGTCGGTGTCCCCCTCACCGTGTTGGGGGCGAAGGCTGACGATTCCGTCCTCGTCATCGAGATGGGTATGCGCGGTCCGGGCGAGATCGCCCGCTTGTCCCGCTGCACCGAACCGGATGTGGCTGTGATCACCAACATCGGCACGGCCCACATCGGACGGTTGGGAAGCCGCGAGGCCATCGCCGCCGCCAAGTGTGAGATCACGGCCGCGCTCAATCCACAGGGGGTGGTGGTGATCCCCGCCGGTGACCCGTTGCTGGAGCAGGCTCTCGCTGCTGTCTGGCACGGCCAGGTGCTGAGGGTGCGCTTGGACGACGACCCGGATATCAATGCCGACCTGATCGGCGTCATCGAGGACGAGCGTCTCCTGCTGGACGGCGTGTCGATCCCCATGCCGCTGGACGGTCGTCACAACGCCCGCAATCTGCTGCTCGCCCTGGCGGTGGGGGCCCATCTGGGGGTTGAGCCGGCGACCGCTGCGCAGCTGCAGGTGAATGTTCCTGGCGGCCGCAACCGACGCCTGCAGCAGGGGGGACTCACGCTGCTCGATGAGACCTACAACGCCTCGCCCGAGGCGGTGCTGGCGGCTCTAGACCTTCTCGCTGATCAGCCGGGCCGTCGCTTCGCAGTGTTGGGCACCATGCTGGAGTTGGGGGAGCGCAGCGTTGACCTTCACCGGGCGGTGGCCGCCAGGGCTGCTGCACTCAAGCTCGATGGTCTGGTGCTGGTGGATGGCAGTGATGCCGGCCAGGCGATGGCTGAGGTTGCTTCCGGTCTGAATCGCCTGGCTTTGGTGGCAACGCCCGAGGCCGCAGCTGAGCCCTTGGGTCAGTGGCTTCAGGCTGGTGATGTGGTGCTGCTCAAGGCCAGTCGCGGTGTTGCCCTGGAGCGGTTGATCCCCCTGCTGCCTTCGGTTTAGACCGAACGGTCTGCCCAGCCCTCCTTGCTCAACTGCCGTGCGCGACTGATGGCCAGGGCGCCATCAGGCACATCCTTGGTGATCGTTGAACCCGCTCCAACCGTCACCTTGGTCCCCAGGGTGACGGGGGCCACCAGCACCGAATTGGCGCCGGTCTTGCTGCCGTCGCCGATCACCGTGCGGTGTTTCCGTACACCGTCGTAATTGGCTGTGATCGTGCCGGCTCCCACATTGACGTTTTCACCGAGGCTGGCATCGCCGATGTAGCTGAGGTGGTTCACCTTGGTGCCGGCTCCCAGCTGGCTCTTCTTCACCTCCACAAAGTTGCCGATCCGGCAGCCATCGCCCACATCCGCGGCGGGACGCAGGTGCGCGAAGGGGCCGATGGCGACGCCGTTCCCCACCGTTGCCTCCCGAACAACGGAATGCAGCACGGTGACGTCATTGCCAAGTTCGGCGTCCTCCAGCAGGCTGCCGGGGCCAAGGCGGCAGTTGTCGCCGATCCGACAGGTACCGCGCAGATGGGTCTGTGGTTCGATCACCACATCACGACCGAATCGGCAGTCTTCGCTGAGGGTGCAGCTGCTGGGATCGATGAAGGTGACGCCCTCCGCCATCCAGTGGGCACGCAGGCGCTGCTGCAGCACCGCTTCACACTGGGCGAGCTGCTGGCGGTTGTTGATGCCGTTCACTTCGTCGGGATCGGCGACTTCCACATGCATGGCCAGCGGCAGCATCGCCACGGTGTCTGTCAGGTAGAGCTCCCCTTGATCGTTGTCGGTGCTCAGTTTCGGCAGCACCTCCGCCAGGGCCCGCCAGTTGAAGCAGTAGATGCCGGCGTTGGTGAGATTGTTGCTCCGCTGCTCGTCCGAACAGTCGCGATGTTCAACGATGCCGCTCACCTTGCCCTCGCCATCGGCAAACACCCGGCCGTAGCCCGTCGGGTTTTCCAGCCGAGCTGTGAGCAGCGTCACATCCGCACCGCTGCTCCGATGACGGCTCACAAGGGAATCAATCGTCTCGGCCCGCAGCAGCGGCACATCACCGTTAAGCACCAGCAATTCACCCTCAAACCCTTCCATCACCGGCAGCAGCTGCTGTACCGCATGGCCGGTACCGTTCTGGGGTTGTTGCAGCACAAATTCCAGTCCGCCGATGGCTGACAGCTGCTCCTCCACCCGTTCGGCCTGATGCCCCACGATCAGCAGGCGTCGTTCCGGCTGCAGGTTGGCGGCACTGGCGAGCACCCGTTCCACGAGGGTGGCGCCGGCCAAGGGCTGCAGCACCTTGGGCAGGGCGCTCTTCATCCGGGTGCCCTTTCCAGCGGCCAAAACGGCAACGGCAAGCATCTCGGACATCAACAAACCGGCCGGAATCTACCGGGCTTGGACCGCAGCGTCCCCTCGCCAGCGCCGCTGCCAGGCATTGGTTATACCCCCTATAAACGCCTGCAATCATTGAGATCTTAGTCGTAGCAGGGGTTGACGGACTATCTACACGACTACCTACCAAGTAACTAGTGCCTCGTAAGACACGGCTGCTCCCTTATTTGCGGGAGACCAGGTCAGGACGACTGGAATATGTCCGACGCGTGCCCTCTGAGCTGCAGCAATACCTAGGAAATAGGCGCTACCTAACCCGTGTCCTGCCTGTTGAGAGCACAAACATGCGCGATCGAGCGGTCATTCGCTGTTCTGCTGTTGTGTCTGATGTCTGATATTAGTTATTTTTTTTGTTCCACCAGCAACTCGGGTACAGAGGGTGTTAAAGGTGTCAAAAATTTTGTAGCATTTTTAGCGTCTCATAGGGCATTTTCCCTCAGGCAATAACTGCAAGAGTGTTGCTCCAAATACATCACAATATTTTTTTCAACTTTTTGGTGTCCTATGGGCAGTTTATGTACCCTAAATACATGGACACTGGCAATAGCTACGATAAATAAGTGCAGGCTCAGGCTTTATTTATGTCTCATTCACGAAAGAAAGTAAATGCCAAACCGCTTGATACGAAAGCAATGCGGGTAGCTGGTGATGATATTTATGTCGGTGGTGTTCGCTTCAAGAGAACTGTCTTGCCAAGTGCCACCGCTCCAAGCCCTCAACCCATCGAGGCGGAGGCTGACCAACTGTTTGATGAGTGGGAGGCGGAGTAAGACTAGTGATACAACAGCTGCTTATGAAGTGGTTCGTTCTGGTTATCTGTTGCCTAAAGAACAAACGATTGAGACGCCTGGTCGACCCCAGTGAATTAAAGATGAGCCTGGAGAATAAGCGCCTCCATTAAACGCACCCAGCTTATGAGTGCGTGTCCGACCAAATAAGGCTTCATCAATAGACGGTCTGGGGTTAATTCCTCTGCCTAGTTCAGAATGGGCGAGAGAAGGAAGTGAAGACAGATAGACATAACCGCGCCTAAAGCGATGGTCGGGATAGTGAAACCCATTCAAATCTTCGTAGCGGCTTCTAGCTTAATAGGGTGATTTGGCGGCCAGCGCATCATAAAGCACACAATTCTTCGTCAGAGTATATTTGCTTAAGCAAAATTGCCTCTATTTAGTTGTAGTCGATTGCTCAAAAGGGTCGGCGTCAGCATCAGGAAAACAGTGTGCTTCCAACCGATTGAGGCGGACCAGCACATCCCTCACGATCTCCCTTGCTCTCTCGTCTGCCACTTTGATTTCTTCTGCTGTGTTCGGGTCCTTCGCATTGAAGCCACCGCTGAGCTTCTCGGTTGCCGCGTGACGCAGCCAGTTGCTTCGGTCTTGACCTGATGCCGCCGCTGCTTGGTCGATCTGCTCCAGCAGGTCCCTGTAGGCCAGCAGGATCAC
>CAJWIC010000060.1 GCA_913040905.1 uncultured Synechococcus sp.
CGTGAGACGCGATGACGTCCCACGGCTGGATCACCACCAAGCTGGTGGCTGGGCACGGGGTGGCGTCCGGCAAGAGCACAACATCGCCCTATCCAGAGGGCACGATCGCGATGCAGCGCCGCTTTTTTGCTGAACTTGGCCTGGATCTTTCCGGATGCTGGCCGGGCACCCTCAACCTCAGCGTCGCACCACTGGAGCTGCAGCTTCG
The DNA here is from genome assembly GCA_913040905.1 of uncultured Synechococcus sp. Next base: position 209 of record CAJWIC010000060.1, read on the forward strand.
CGATCCTGACGTCACCTTTCCCCTGCTCCGCTGGACCGACCTGCACCCAGCGGAAACCTTCTCGTTCTGGCGCATCACGCTTCAATCAGCTGCTGATGGTGAGGTGCAGGCCTGGATTTATTACCCCCATCCGGAAACGAAGGAGCGACACCAGCAACCCCGATCTGTGGTTGAGGTGCTGGCACCCAGGCTGAGGGGGATTGAGCCGGGAAGCGAGCTTCTGATCCACGACCCCAGCAACCGGATTGGCTGCGTGGATGGCCCGCGGCTTAGAGCCCAGTTGCTCGAGTTTCTCAAGTTTCGGGTGCTTGCAGCTCAGGACGGTTTCTTTGTCAGGTCCAGCTTTGAGGAACGACGCAGCTGGTTGCGACAGCACCACCCCCAGGCGTTGATGTTGGACGACATCTCGTTGCAGTCGGTGTGGAATCGTGCCCATGATCTCTACACAGAGTCGTGACCTGTGACCGCGACGAAACGCCAGAGTTCTTAATATTTATTCATGAACAAGAGTTTGGGCATGGCTCCTGAAGACGCTTTCCAGCGCGAGGTGTTCCGTCGGGAACTGGATGATGAATCCGATGCCTCACGTCTGCGTGCTCTTGCTTTGGAGCTCTACGACCTGTGGCAGCGGCAACGATCGGTGACCAATCAGCTGGTCCTGAAGGACATGCGGCAGTCCTGAACTCGTTCAGCTCGATCCGAGGCGCTGATGTTCAGCGGCGGCCAGCTGTTGCACCAGGGCCTGACCCCGGCTGCGGCCTTTTCCCTCGAGTTGCGCCTCGCGGATCAATACCGGACAACCGGAACTGCTCACCACGAGACCCAGATCCTGGATGCAGGCCAGAACGGTGCCACCGGCGTCACCTCCAGTGGGCCATCGACCGAGGAGGTCCTGCGCCTCCTGGCTTAGACGATCCTTCAGGCGCTCGATCAGAGGTTCTGTCTGAATGAGCTTCAGCCGTTTGCCATTCCAGCTGGTCTGCGCGCCGGGATAGAGGCCCATCACCTTGCGGTGGATGGCCAGGGCTGAGTCGGTCCAATCAATCTGGAAATCCTGTTTGGTCAACATCCGGGCATAACAGCTCTTCTCCGCCTGGGGGCGAAGACCGAGCCGTTGCCAGCGCTCGTTGGTTGATCCGGAACCCGCTGCCTCGATCAACGGCAGAGCCTCCACCATCAAATCGGCGGTCATGCGACTGAGGCGCTCCCCCAGAACGTGGGCATTGTCCTGCAGCCCGATGGTCAACTTGCGTTCCAGCAATACGGGGCCGGTGTCGAGACCCTCCTCCATTGCCATCACGCCGACTCCGGTCTCTTCGTCTCCACTGAGAATCGACCATTGAATCGGGGCTGCCCCACGCCAGCGGGGCAAGAGGGATCCGTGACCGTTCCAGCATCCCAGTGGTGGTTGGTCCAGCACCTCCGGGGGCAGGATCTGGCCGAACGCCACAACGACGGAGAGATCCGCTTTCAGAGCTGCCAATTGCTGCTGGCACTCGGAATCCCTTCTGATTCGATCCGGCGTGAACACCGGCAGGTTGAGCTTCTGAGCTTGCTGTTTCACAGCGGAGGGGACCAACTGCTGACCACGTCCCCTGCGACGATCCGGCTGGCTGACGACGCCGACCAGGGTGTGACCGGCTCGGTGCAGCTCCGTCAGGGTTGGCACGGCATAGGCCGGTGTTCCCCAGTAGAGGATGCGCAAGGTCAGGCTTCCCCGGTGATGGAGAGGCCCTCCACCCAGACATGGGGGGATACACCGCGGTGGGTGACCTCCTGTGTTGGTTCAAGGTGAAGGATCGATGTCAGCAGGCTGCGGATATCACCGGCAACCGTTGCAGCCTCCACCGAGATCCGTTCCCCACCTTTCACCAACCAACCGTCGAAAGGCAGTGAAAATGAACCTTGGGTTGCTTTGACCCCCGCGTGAAGGGCTGACAGGTCGTCGATCAGTACGAAGGTGTCCGTTTCACGGTTGTGGTTCAGGTCCAGACCGCTGTCCTGGCCGGGGGTGGTGCCGACCACAAACCAATCAGGGCCAACGGACACCTTGGCGCCCAGTCCGGCATGGCCGGTTGGTTGGACGCCAAAGGCTCTGGCCGTCGCCTCTGAATGATGAAAATTGCGCAGACAGCCGGATTCAATCAACGTCAGTTTCTGGGTGGGTGTGCCTTCACCATCGAAGGGAGTGGCGCTGATGTGATCCGAGTGAAGGCCGTCGTCTTCAAGCGAGAAAAACGGCACCGCCAGCTGCTGACCCAGGCTTTCGCGGCTGCTGAGGCTGACGCCATCCAGAACAGCCCTGGCGCTGAACATGCTGCTGAAGGCACCGATCAGGGAGAGAAAGGCTTCCGGGGTGAAGCACACCCGGTAGGTGCCGGTCTCAATCGGTTGGTAGGCCAGATGGCTGACGGTTCGCTCAACCGCTTCATCGATGCATCCCTCGATGTCCAGGTCGTGGCTGCCAAGGGCTATGCGAATGGCACCGGAACTGCGGGGTTTGCGACCGCTTTCCTCGGCCCGGGCGTACAGATAGAGGCTGGCCTGGGTCCTTTCCATGGTGCGGAGGGCACCGTCGCTGTTGAGGTAAAGACTGGTGGAAAGGGACTCGGCAAGCCCGTTGTACGGAACGGTCTGGATGGCTGGGTGACGGTTGAGAAGCTCAGCTTCTGCCGATCGCAGCTGCTTGAGCAAAGGCAGGATGCCCTGGCGGGACTTCAGGGGGCGATCCAGATCCGGCAACGGAGCCGTCGCCAGGGGGGAAAACTGAGGCACATCATCGGGATTGCCGAAGGAACTGGCCTGGTGAGCGCCGTCCAGGGCTCTGGACAGGCCTGCATCCGTCAGGTCCGTTGTGCTGGTGATGCCCACCAGACCGTCACTGTTCCAGACCCGCACGGTGATCGAGCTGCGCTGAGCGGCCTTCATCTGCTTGGCTTCGCCGCGGTCAACCTGCACGGAACAGTCATCGCTGCAGGCAGCCCCCAGATCCCAACGGCGGATACCTGCGCCGTTGGCGAGGGCCTGAACCCGATCCCGCAGGTTGCCGGCATCAATCGTGTTGGTGGTCATGATCAGCGTCCTCCCACCGTGATCGAATCCACCTTGATGTGGGGCTGGCCGACGGTGACAAAAATGCTGCCGCTCACGGAGCCGCAGTACCCAGCAGCGAGGTCGAGGTCATCGGCGCACATTGAAATGCGAGGCATCACGTCTTTGGCGTCACCGATCAGCGTGGCTCCCTTCACAGGGCGGGTGAGGTTTCCGCTTTCAATGAGGTAACCCTCCTCAACGGAGAAGTTGAACTGACCGGTGGGTCCGACGCTGCCGCCACCCATCGACTTGCAATAGAGGCCACGTTCAACGGAGGCGATCAGCTCCTCCGGTTTGTGTTCACCGGCATCGATGTAGGTGTTGCGCATCCTGCTGGCGGCGGCGAAGGCGTGACTCTGTCGACGACCACTCCCCGTGCGCTGATGGCCTGTGCGCAGTTCACCGGCGCGATCACTGATGAAGCGTTGCAGAACGCCATCTTTGATCAACACGGTGCGCTGGGGCTCCATCCCTTCGTCATCCATGGAGAGAGACCCGAAGGCACCGCTGCTGAGACCTTCGTCGATGGCCGTGACGGATGGATGGGCAATCAGTTCACCGACCCGATCAGCGAAAGGAGTGGTGCCCCGTTCGATCTGGGTGGTTTCCAGCAAGTGGCCGCAGGCTTCGTGGAAGATCACACCACCGAAACGGTTGGCGAGCACAACGGGCATCTGACCAGCTTCCACGTAGTCGGCGCGGAGCATCGTGCCGGCACTTTCACAAACATCTGCCGCACTGTTTTCGATGTTCCAGTTGAAGAGATCGTCTGGACGGTCTGTGCTGCCGTAACGACGCCCCACGCTGGAGCGGTGCTCACCATCCGCCGCCAGAACCGACAGTCCTGTGGATTGATGCAATCGAATGTCGCGGGCGAATGTGCCATCGGAGGCAGCCACCAGCACCTCCTGCCAGTCCCTGGAATAGCTGCCACGACGCACCTGGAGGTGCTGGCCGAGCCGTTCGAGCTGCGATGTCCCTTCCAGGAGGCGCGAACTGGCATCCCGCATGGAGGGGCACTGCTGTAGCCACTGGGCTTTTTCAATGCCGTAATCCTTCAGAACCCCCAGCCCATCGAAACCGGAATGCCCGGCAAGCCTGTTGGTTTGCAGATCGAGCATGGCCAATGCCTGATCCAGGGCGCGGGTGAGGCCGTCAACGCTCAGATCATTGGTACTGACGAATCCATCACGTCCATCCAGAAACACCCGGATGCCAGCGCCTCGCGCAAAGGTGGGATTCACGCTGGTGATCCGTTCCTGCTCCGCAAGAAGGCCGAGGTGATCGGTGTGTTCCAGAAAAACTTCCACCAAGTCGGCACCAGCGCCTCTGCCGCGATGCAGCAGGGCCTGAAGGGTGGAACTCCAGGCCTGGGTGAAAGATTCAGTCAATGATCAACGAACGGCAGGCTGGAATTTGTTGCTGTCGATCGGAGACATCAGGAACAGCTTTGCCATCTCGGCACCATTGCTGATCCAGTGAGGAAGCTTTTTCAGCAGCTTCAGAGGTGCGGGGCTGGAGCTGCGATCCGCTGCATCCAGAGCGGCATTGTTTTCAACAAGCCGCTCGAGGCGAGTCCAGAACTTGGGATTGTTCACATCGAGAACAACAGGGAAGACGCGAGCCGTGGTCTCGTTGGTTTTCTCGATCACCATCTTGTCGTAGGTGCGTGCATCCAGGCCCAAGGCTTCATAGAACTCCTTGCGTGCCACATCGCGCACGTACATCGTGGCGAATACTGCGAGGAGGAAGAAACGACACCACAGTTTTGCGATCGGGCCACGCACCGTGTCGGGCTGAGACTTCATGAGTGCATCGAAGAAGTCGCCGTGACGGTTCTCGTCCTGGCACCAATTTTCGAAGAAGTTGAAGATCGGGAAGATTTTACTTTCAGGATTCTTCTCCAGATGGCGGTAGATGGCGATGTAGCGCCAGTAGCCAATCTTTTCGGATAAGTAGGTGGCGTAGAAAATGAATTTCGGCTGGAAAAAGGTGTAGTCCTTGTTCGCAGTCAGGAATCCAAGGTCCAGCTGCATGCCGAAGTCACTCATGGCCTTGTTGAGGAAGCCGGCATGGCGGGCTTCATCTCGGGCCATGTGGGCAAAACACTCAGCCAGGAGAGGGTTTTGCTGCTTAATGCGACGGCTCAGCTCCTTGTAGAGGAGGAATCCGGAGAATTCGGACGTGCAACTCTGCTCCAGAAACTCAACGAAAACCTTTCTGGTTTCCGGGTCAAGCTTGTCAGCCGCGCCGTCGAAGTCGTCATTGCGGACAAAGTGATGGCGGTTGTAATCCTTGCGAAATTCTTCACAGATGGCTTCAAGTTCCGCCTCGTTCGGGCGAAGATCCATGGCCGCCATGGCCTCAAAATCCGTGGTGTAAAACCGCGGAGTGAGGATCGTGTCCTTGACAGGATCCTTCGTGACGACTGCGTTGGCTTCAGCGACGGCGGTTGGAGGGACCATCGGCTCCGATTCACATGACGACCAATGTAAGGCTGTCGGTGCTGTAACTGAGCTGTTCAGTTACGTCCAAGCCATTTCTGTCCATTCAGCCGTTGCAGCAGTCGCGACACCAGCAGGGGCAACGACATCCGCTTTTCATCAATCAAAAACGACTCCAACAGGGTTGGTTCACTACCGGCATCCGCGAGGGCTACGAGCTTCGGGCTTGCGATGTCGGCCTTTCCGAAGCAGAGCCAGAAGCGACGACCACCGGGTAGCTCTCCGATCACCATCGGACAGGTTCCACCCACCACAGGTCGTTCGCCTTCGACTCGTTCAAGGCGTTCGGCCTGGATACCGTTCTCGCTGAGCTGTTGGCTCACCGCAGGAATGAACAGGGTGTCGATGAACTCCGGGAACGGCTTGTCTTCTGGTTTCGGAGGTTTCGGCTTTGGCTTGGGGGCCGCTTTCGTTGCTTCGGGGGCCTCAGCGGGGGCCGAATCGGCAGTGTCGCTCACCGGGTCCAGATTGCTGCGAGAACTGTAGTCAGCATTGGTCGCATCTCACCAGTCGAGATCTGGATCGTCTCCCCAGCCTTCAGAGCTTTGCGGTGTGGGATCAGATCGTCTCGATGCTGTGGATGCGACTGAAGCAGTGGATTGCTGATTGGCACGCGGCTTCTGAACGATCCTGTAGGGAACAGCCACAGTGGGGGCTGGATCCCGCACGTCCCGCTGCGGAGGCGCTGTGGCCACCTCCGACATGGGTGGTTCCGATCGGGAACGCTCCAGTGGTTGATGCCGTTGACGTCGCAGCGGTGGATTGCTCGGCACCAGCAACAGAACGGAGATTGCGCTGAGACCAGCCCCGCTCAGACCAGCGAGGGCTGTCCAGGTACCGATCGGCAAGGACGGAGATCGCCAGATCAGCAATTGCAACCTTGTATGACCCGTGTTGTTGAGGGCTGAGGTCAGCAGCAGTCCAAGCAGTGGCGCCAGACAGGGGACGAGCAACCAGCGCTGAAGGGAGCTCATTTGATCGGTCCAGTCCAGCGCTGCAGAGGGGCCAGATCATCCTCAAAGCCATCGAGCAGCCGGATCACGATGAAATCGACCATCTCCTCCAGGGTTCTGGGTTGGGTGTACCAAGCAGGAATCGGCGCGGCAATGCGCGCCCCTGCCTCCGCCAGTGCGGTGAGATTGCGCAGGTGGATCAGGCTGAAGGGCATCTCACGGGGGGCGATCAGCAACGGCCTCCCCTCTTTGAGATGAACGTCTGCGCAGCGTTCGATCAGATCCATCGCGACACCGGCCTGGATCCGGCCCACGGTTCCCATGCTGCAGGGAACGATCAACATGGCTCTGGTTCGGAAGCTGCCACTGGCGATGCCGACGCTCTGATCGTTCCAGCGATGACAGAACAGCTCCCCCGAACCGCAGTTCAGACGTTCCCGCCAGAAGCGAACCTGACGTTCTGGATTCAGTGGTACCTGGACCCCCTGTTCCGCCTGGAACACGGCATAAGCGCCTTTGCTGAGGACGAGGTGAACGCTGCGGCCGGCCTGGAGAAGCAGCTGTAACGTCCGTTCGCCCAGCGGCTGAGCCGAGGCTCCTGTGACGGCCAGCACGTAGGGGTGCATGGTCAGACGTTGCTCAAGGTCACGGCCATCGGCCTGTCCTCGTCCGTCGTCGCCTCCGGGATGACCTCGAGGTCGATCTGATTGCGTAGGACATCCACCTTGACCACCCGCACACGAACCTCGTCGCCGAGCTGGTAGACCCTGCGGTTCTTCCGCCCCACGAGGCGGTTCTGGCGTGAGCGGTACTCGTACCAGTCGTCGTTGAGGGAGCTCACATGAACCAGTCCCTCCACCCTGGTCTCCC
>CAJWIC010000061.1 GCA_913040905.1 uncultured Synechococcus sp.
TCATCACAAGACGAATAAAGGCTCTTCAAGGAGCTTGAGCACCAGGGTTGCTTCGGGGTGGCGTTGAAGGGCCCTGCCCCCAGAATTCCTGTCGCTGACTGGAATGAAGTCACTTGACTCAGCTGGCCGGCAGGTTATCCAGGCTGAAGCGGTACCCCCGCTGACGCACGGTGGTGATCCCACCCCCCTCGCCGAGGCCAGCTTGTTCCAACTTGCGGCGCAGGGTCAGCACCTGGGTGTCCACGGAGCGTGGGCCGCCACTGAAGGGAGGCCAGGCCATGCGCAGCAGCTCCTGGCGGCTGCGGACCAGCCCAGGCGGCATCAAGAGTGCACAAAGCAGAGCGAATTCCCGAGGGCTGAGTTCCACAGGCTGGTCTCGCAGGGTGACCTGCCGCAGGAGGAGATGCACTTCGAGTGGGCCCACCGTGACCCGTTCCTGCAGACCGTTATGCCCCCGCTTGAGCAAGGTGCGGCAACGGGCAGCTAATTCCTCGAGGCCAAATGGTTTTCGCAGAACGTCATCGGCACCGTCATCCAGCAATCCCACCACCGGATCGGCACCACTACGGGCTGTCAACACGATCACAGGACAACGCAATTGATCAGCGAGACGGAGGGCGGAACCCTGTTCGAGAATCTCAGCACTGACCAGAAGATCAGGAGACTGTTCCTGGCAGAGTTCAAGCGCTTCGGCCGCCATTCCGACAGCTGCGGTGAGGTGACCATCCTGGCGGAGCCGTTGAACAAGGACGGTACGCAGGGTGGGATGTGGCTCCACGACGAGAACTCTGGATGGCTCCTGACCGGTGCCGGACTGGGGCTGGGTCAGCGGATCAGCGCTGGGAGCACTGGGTTCAGCTGTCAGGTCGCGTGGTGTGGAGGTCACTGATTTGTTCAACGCGCCACTACGCTAAGCGGAAAAACCTGTCCCGCTGGTAGCAGAGGCAGCTGTCTTCTCAACCGATGACGTCCCTTGACGACCCGGAATCCATCCGTCACTTCCAATCACTCTGTGATGCCTGCCAGGAACTGACGACGCGGTATCACTCTCCCTCTGAACTGAGGCTTTACGCTGATGGATATCTCCATGCTTTGCGTCGCTGCGGCAGCCTGGATCCCCGTCAGCAGCACCGGTTGGAGCAACTGATCGACCGTTGGATCATGGATCCCTCCAGCTTCATCGGCCCCGACGGGGACGCCAGCACGTTGTATCTGCGACGCCCCCAGGGTTTTTGAATCAGCTCGCGAGAGCGATCTCGAGCTTCTCCTTCAATTCTCCGGCGTTGTACATCTCGATCAGGATGTCGGAACCTCCGATGAATTCCCCGTTCACATAAACCTGGGGGATCGTCGGCCAACTTGAGAATTCCTTGATCCCCTGTCGGATCTCCATATCAGAGAGAACATCGAAGGTTTCAAAGCTGACGCCGAGCGAGTGCAGGATCTGAACCACATTGTTCGAGAAGCCGCACTGGGGCATCAACTTGCTGCCCTTCATGAACACGAAGATCGGGCTGGAGCCGATCAGAGCCTCAATGCGGGAGCGGGTGGAGTCGTCCATGGGATGTGTCAGGGGCGGTTGGAATCTGTCGGGATGGCGGTGGATAAAGCCAGGGCGTGGATCGCTTCACTGGCCAGTTCCTGCTGCAATGCGCCGTAGACCAGCTGGTGCTGGCGGATCCTGGAGAGACCTTGAAAAGCCTCGGACACCACACTCACCTGAAGGTGATCACCACCACCGGTGAGGTCTTCAACGGTCACCTTGGCATCGGGGATGGAGCGCTGAATGGCGGCTTCAACGGCGTCCGGTTGAACCATGGGGATTGAAGACCTGTTGGAAGCGATGCTGACAGAAGGGGTTCGCAGCTGTCAGCTGCCCGCAGGAGCGGCCCCTTTGAATTCAGTGTCCACAAATCCAAGTTCCAGCAGGCTTTGGTACGCCTTGCGGCCCTGGGGCTGAGCCGGCGTCATCAGCTTGACCACTTCCACCAGCACGGGAACAGCAACTTCCGGTTGATTCTGACGGCGGAACAGAGCAGCGAGACGCAGGTTTGTCTCGGCCAGGAGTCCGAGGGCTTCGCGCCCTTTGGTGTCCATTTCGCGGGGAATGCGGGCGTCGAGTCCGCGGAAGGCGCCGCTTAGGTCGCGGTAGAAAGCCAGAAGCTGCTTGGAGGCTTTGCGGGCGTTGTCGTACTCCTGACGTGCCTTGGCGAGATCGCCGGCGGCGGCCGCAGCATCGCCTCTGTTGATCATTGCTTGCACAGCCGCTGGATTGAATCCATCAGTCTTTTGCGCCAGCACACGATCGTTGGACGCGGACTGTTGAGCCACCACCGGCATGCCAGCCAGGCCCAGGCTCGCCACCAGGGCCGTGGCCGAGAGCAAGGAACGACAACCCATGGGGCAACGATGTTTGTAGACGCGGACTTTAAAAGGACTCCAAAGGCCTGCCCACTGCTGCACGGGCCGCTTGTTCAGCCGTATGCATCGCCTGAGCCAGGTCCTGATTGAACCGCAATGCGGTCTCCCGTCCACCTGCTGTTGGCACGGTCATCGGTTCTCCAAAGCAGAGCGCTGCTCTGCTGAGGGGCCGAGGTGGTGCCTGGCCGTAACCAATGCCAACGGGAATCACCGGAACGTTCAGCCCCTGCCGCTGCGCCAGCTGCACCAGACGAACGAGTCCCTGATGCAGTCGGATCGGTCGATCCGTGCGCTGGATCTGGCCCTCCGGGAAGACCACGAGTTGCTGACCAGCCGTGAGCAGGTCGATGGCCAACCGCAGGGTGGTCATCGAAGGACGCCGCTGATTCACCGGAAAACAGCCGAGCCGCTGCAGGAACCAACCCTGCAGGCCACGCATCTCGGTGGTCGTCACCATGAAACGGCAATCCCGACCCGTGACCCGGCGACCCGCTGCCATCGGCAGCATCAGGGCATCCCAGCGAGCTCGATGGGTGGGAGCCAGCACCACGGGGCCGGCGTGGGGCAGATGCTGCGGATTCAGCACCAGCTGCTGACGGAACTGAAGCTTTAATGCGATGTCCTGGGTGACCAGCATCGCCAGAGGAGCCCAGCGAGGGTCGATGCCCACCTGCAGCGCGGATTCACGGTTCACCACGGCCGCTGACAACAGGCTGAGCATTCATTGGAGAAAGCCGAACCTAAAGCCAAGTTCGCCCTGCATAGGATCAGCTCAGACAGACGTGGGTATGGCCAGTCTCGGGGTCAACATCGACCACATCGCCAACATTCGCCAGGCCCGCCGGACGGTGGAACCGGATCCTGTGCCCTTTGCCATGCTGGCGGAACTCGGTGGTGCAGATGGCATCACCGTTCATCTCCGGGAGGATCGCCGCCACATCCAGGATCGTGATGTGGAGCTGTTGCGTCAGACGGTGCGCTCCCGCTTGAACCTGGAGATGGCTGCCACCCAGGACATGGTGGAGATTGCTCTTGCCGTCGGTCCGGACATGGTCACCCTTGTGCCGGAAAAGCGAGAGGAGGTCACCACCGAGGGAGGACTGGATGTGGCCGCCCAGCTGACCGTGCTGACCCCCATGGTGGACCGGCTGCAGCAGAAGGGAATCCCTGTCAGCCTGTTTGTCGACCCTGAAACCAGTCAGCTCGAGGCCTGCCGCAGCAGCGGCGCCCGCTGGGTGGAACTGCATACCGGCACCTATGCCGATGCATCCTGGGCGGACCAGCCAGTCGAGCTGGCTCGCATCACAGAGGGTGCCGCCACAGCTCGCCATCTGGGCCTTCGGGTGAATGCCGGCCACGGGCTCACGTATCAGAACGTTGAGCCGATTGCGGCGATCCCAGGGATGGAGGAATTGAACATCGGCCACACGATCGTCGCCCGTGCTGTTGCCGTCGGTCTGCAACAGGCGGTGCGCGAGATGAAGGCCTTGATCCAGAATCCCCGACTGGATCCCCTGTTCGGACAAGCGCTCGGATGACTGCTTTTCACTTCGTTGCTGCCAGCGAGCGATTTCTGACCGTGGAAGAACCGTTGGAGGAAGTGCTGCGGGAACGTCGGCGCAACTACGCGGAGAACAACAAAACGATTGATTTCTGGCTGGTACGGCAGCCAGCCTTTCTGGAGACCAAGGAGCTGAGTGCCATCAACAGCCGGCTGCCGAAACCGGCGGCCGCTGTGGTCTCCACCGATCCCACCTTCATCACCTTTCTGAAACTGCGTCTGGAGTACGTCGTTGAAGGACACTTCGAGGCTCCTTCCGCCGCGATTCCTGATGCCCTCACCAGCACCGCTGCATGAACCGGCAATCACTCCCTGTGGCGCAGAGGATCGCTCTGCTGGTGAAGGCCCTCGACGGTGCTGAAAAGACCAATCAAGCGCTCGCGACCTGCGCGGACGGTGAGGCCATGGTGGACATTCTTCTGGGTGCTTCCGCCAAGCTCGGCCTGGGGTTGACCCGGCGCGATCTGATGGAAACCCCGCCGATCCGTGACTGGATCTGGTTCAAAAGCAACGATCCTCTGGTGACGGTGGGTGATGCCAAACCCCGTTACCGCCAGGAGTCCAGTGATGACAAGCCGCGTCGCAAGTTTCTGGGTCTGTTCTGACAGCCCGAAACCTGTTGATCCAGACTTCTCATCACTCACGCTGATCTTGTGCAAGCCACGCGTCTGCGCCACTGGGTGATCGGTGATGTGCACGGATGTCATGCCTCGCTTCTCAAGCTGTTGGCGCTGCTGCCAACGCGGGACCATCTGGTCTTCTGTGGCGATGTGATCCGCCGCGATGGGGTGATCGAGGCCAGCATGCACCTGGTCTGGGACCTGGTGTGTTTCGGACGAGCAACGTGGTTACGGGGCAATCACGAACAGGCTCTGCTCGATGCTCTTCAGGCGGGTGATGGCTCAGGCACAGCCCTGAGCCATCAGTGGCTGCATCGACTGAACCAGCTGCCGCTGCTTTACCGCGCCGACGGCTGGTGTGCGACCCATGCTGGGTTTAACAGTGCCGGTGAGCCGGATCTCTCGATTCGCGAGCCGTTCTGGGAGACCTACGACGGACGCCACGGCCGCGTCGTGATCGGCCATACGCCGCGACCTGCGGTGGAACGTCATCAGCGGATTGTCCTGATCGACACCGGAGCGGTTTACGGCGGCCTGCTGTCGGCCTACTGCCCGGAAACCGATGCAGTGGTGCAGGTGCAGGGGCAGCGAAGCCAGGAGCCGTTCCCAAGATCAGCCGATCTGGATCGGGTGCCAGCCCTGTTGAGCGGAGACGAGATCACTTGCTGACGCTCTACCGCAGCAACCGGGCCGAATTCCTGGCCACCTTGCTGGCCCGTCAGTTGCTGGAGGCGAGACCGGACCCGTTCGAAACGGTGGAGGTGTTGGTGAACACCTGGCCCACCAGTCGCTGGCTTGGTGAACAGCTTGCGATGGCCAACGGCATCAGTTCCCTGGTGCGCTTCCCTTTCCCCGGCAGTCGCTTGCGCCAGCTAGTGCGACGGGTGCTCGATCTCCCCGATCATGAGGATGATCCCTGGCGGGCCACATCCCTGGTCTGGACGGTGCTGGAACTGCTGCCGTCCCTGTTGGAGCAGCCCGTTGCCCAGCCTCTGCGGATCTGGTTGCAGCAGCGTGACGGGGAGGCGTCGGGGCTGAGCCGTGATCGTTGGCAGCTGGCACGTGCCATCGCTGATGCCTTTGACGACTATGCCCTCTACCGGCCTGAAACCTTGCATGGCTGGATGCAGGGCAGTCGTCCATCCAGCGAAACGGACTGGCAACCGTTGCTGGCCCGGCAGCTGGCGGCGTCTCTGCATCGCCAACCGTTCGGGTTGCAGGTGCAGTCGGCGGTGGAGCGGCTGCGGTCCGGCGCTGTGGACCCCGATGTGCTGCCGAAGGTGATTCGGCTGTTCGGCATCAGTGCTCTGGCCCCGGTTCAGGTGGAACTGATTCAGGCCTTGTCCGGTAGCACTGATGTTCAGGTGTACCTGCTCACGCCCTGCCGCGATCTCTGGCAGCGCTGCAGCAGTCGTCGTGAGCAGCTGGGGGCCACCTGGATTGAGCCTCCCGATGGGGGCTGGTTCCAGCAGGCACCGCGACTGGAGGCCACGCTTGGACGGATGGGGGCCGAGTTTCAGCAGCTGCTCGAGGGCAGTGGTGACAGTCAGCTCGGGGAGGTGCGCGAGGGGGATCTGTTTGCTGATCCGGTGCGGATCGCGGCAGGGGAAGGGCGTCCCGCCTCTCTGCTGGAGCAGTTGCAGCAGCAACTGGTGCAACCGGGCAGCTGTGAATCCCTGCAGCGAGAGCCTGATGATCGCTCTCTGCTGTTTCAGGCCGCCCCCGGCCCCTGGCGGGAGGTGCAGTTGGTGCGCGATCAGGTGTTGCAGTGGCTGGCAGCGGACCCCGAGCTTGCGCCACGGGATGTCCTGGTGATGACCCCCCAGATCGACCGTTATGCCCCCTTGCTCAGTTCCGTTTTCAACGACCGAGATGCCATCGGGGTGGATCTGCCTTGGCGTTTGACCGATCGCAGCCAGCAGAGCACCCCCGGCCTGACGATGGCGATGCTGGAGTTGCTGGACCTGGCGGCAGGGCGCCTGACCGCCACGGGACTCGAACGGTTGTTGGCCAATCCCGCCTTGCAGGAGCAGCAGGGAATCCATGGCGAAGATGCCACGGCCTTGACCCGCAGCCTGCAGCGCACGGGCTTCCGCTGGGGTCTGGACGCCCGGGAGCGGGGCGGTGATGAGACCCACAGCCTCAGCTGGTGTCTGGATCGTTGGTTGCTGGGGCTTGCGCTGCCCCAACGGCCTGGACTCGCGCCGGGTGGGACGGCGCCGTTTCATCAGGATCTCGATCCGCAGCGGCTGGTGCGTTGGTGGAGCGTTCTGGATCGGCTGGTCCGTTGGTTGCAGCAATTGCGACGACCAAGGACCTCATTGGCCTGGGTGGAATTGCTGCAAGCCTTGCTCGAGGATCTCTTCGCCGACGGAGGCGAATGGAGCTGGGAGCGTCAGGGCTGGTCAGCGGCTCTGGCGGACTGGCAGCAGCGCGCAGCCGCCTGTCCTCTGGAGCTCGAGGTGGCCGTGGCAGCTGAAGTGCTGGCGGAGGCCCTGTCGGTGGACAGTGGCCGCTTCGGGCACCGCAGTGGAGCGCTCACGGTCAGTGCGCTGGAGCCGATGCGGGCGATTCCCCACAAGGTGATCGTGCTGATGGGCCTCGATGACGGGGTTTTCCCCCGAATCGATCAGCGCCCAGGCTTTCATCTGTTGGAGCAGCGCCGCTGGCTCGGCGACCCGCGCGGCGGAGATCAGGACCGCTACGTGTTGCTTGAAGCGTTGATGTCCGCACGTCGTCATCTGCTGATCAGTTGGTGCGGCCGCAATGAGCACACCGGTGAGCCGCGGCCGGCCGCGGCTCCGGTGGAACAGTGGCTGCAGGACCTGACAAGGCAACTGGGGGCAGAAGCCAGT